>DOMJ01000019.1:0-5659 GCA_003509895.1 Candidatus Uhrbacteria bacterium
TCTGACGAATACGGTAAAACACGCATGTTTGAAGATGAGTGTATTCGACGAAGGAGTTCAGGCAATGTTAGGAGCGAAGGGTTGTGTTTAGAAAAAGGGACAATCGGATAGAGACGTACAAGATTGACTCATGGCTAGCTGTCTTCTGAGTGATACGCACGTCGTTCGCGAACGACGTGCCGAGTCCCTTTTTTAAACACAACCCGAGCGACCCCTTGTATACGCTTGTATGGCTGCAAACTCATCCACAGAAAAGATAGAGTATGCGCCTTTATTCCTATATACTACAGCTATGGATTTACACGTCAGCACAAAAGAACAAGACTGGGCAGAGGTTGTAGAAGGGCAACTGTCTGTTGATATTTTTGAAACGGAAGACCAAATCATTATCCAATCCGCTATCGCCGGAGTTTCTGCAAAGGACTTAGACCTCTTTGTAAACGCAGATATGGTCACCATTCGCGGGTCCCGGCAAAGAGACTCCCGAACAAACACGGCTACCATGCACTACGAGGAATGCTTTTGGGGAGCTTTTTCTCGCACCGTGGTCCTCCCCTCTCATATTAGACCCGCCGAGGCACAAGCAGAACTGAAGGACGGGATCTTGACAATTACCCTACCAAAGGAGCATAAAGGAGGCACATCTATTTCTGTAACTGAACGTTAATATGCTGCCACATGCGCGAATGGCCACGGTTTCCCACGTAACGGACGCAAAGATTACCCTTGTAATCAACAACACTTCTCTTACTTGGCCCCGTTCCGAATTTCAACACGTCTCCGTTGGAGACATCATCTATCTCGTTCCCTTTACAAAAGCCGGATTAGAAGAAGAACGCAATGAGGTAGCAAAGGCTCTCCTCAACTCCGTTCTCAACCCATCACATGACAATAAATCTCAAGGAGAATAGAACGCAACGCTTGGTCGCTATTGGCGTTTTAGGTGGGCTCCTAACGGTTTCCGTTCTCGTTATTGCTGGCATAAGTTATGCTTATGCCTACCACAATCGATTTTTTCCCGGTTCTATCGTTGCAACCATTCCTCTGTCTGGCCTCTCCTATGATGCCGGGCTCATTGCTGTTAATACGCGAGCAGATGCCCTTATCCAAGAAGGAGCTTTTATTACAATCAACGGAAGCACCCGATCAATCCCTTTGCAAATCATCGCACAGGACGATCCGGACTTATCCCGTGATCTTGTGAATCTAAACGTTGCTCCTGCCGTTCAGGAAGCATTCAACAGAGGTCGTACGGGCAATCTCTTTGTACGCGCATGGAATATGGTTGCTATTGGTCTCACACGGCCTTCCATGCCAATCCATGTAGAAACAAATCGTGAAGCAATAAAGGCAAGCCTGTTGGAAACCTTTGACGATTACTACAACCCCGCACAAGAGCCTTCTTTTAACATAACGTCCATTGAGGATGTCTGGGAGATTCAGGTTATAGAAGGTCATACGGGACGTTCATTTGATATAGATAACGCTATTGAGGCATTCATATCCATGATGTCGCAGCTCAATAATAATGAGGTATCCATTGCTCTCGTAGAGGAAACACCTACAATCACCACAAAACAAGCGGAAGCGCACAGAGATCAAATCAAAGCCGTATTGGCAGCAGCTCCATTCACGTTTTTGTACGAGCCGAGCCGTTTTGAATCCTTTTCCTACATGCTACAGGCGGAAGAACTTGCAGAACATATTCAACTGGAGAGAACGTCGGATGATTCTGTTCAGCTTTCCGTGCCAATAGCACTCCCTTTGTTTACCCTAATGGAAGAGGAGATCAACATTGACGCACGCAACGCACGATTTGAAATGAGTCATGACCGCGTGCAAGAGTTTACTCCAAGTATTGAGGGTCGCGCTGTAGATACGGAGGCGGTTAAAGCGAGCCTTCTAGAACGATTAAGTGCGTATACAAATGTAAGCTCGCTCACACCCTCAACCGAACCAATTCTTCTCACGGTCGAGCGAACAGAAGCGGACATTACAACGGAAGAAGTAAACGATCTTGGCATAAATGAGATTATTGGTGTGGGTGTTTCTGACTTTAGAAATAGTCCGGCAAATCGTATTGCCAATATTCGCCATGGCATGAGCAAACTCAATGGGCTTCTGATAGCGCCGGGGGAAGAACTGTCTCTTGTAGATAAGTTGCGACCATTTACTCTCACAGATGGGTATCTCCCAGAACTTGTCATTAAAGGGAATGAAATTATACCGGAAATAGGCGGAGGCCTGTGCCAAATCGGGACGACGATGTTTCGTACCGTCATGAACTCGGGACTCAAGGTCACGTCTCGTCGCAATCACGGGCTTGTAGTGAGCTATTACAACGACCTCACAAACGGCAACCCGGGAACAGATGCAACCATTTACGATCCAAATCCTGACTTTAAATTTATCAACGATACGGACCACCACATCCTCCTTAACACGGAGATGGATATGACCGCGGGCAAGATCTACTTTACCTTTTGGGGCACCAGCGATGGTAGAAAAGGATACTATTCCCCACCGGTTGTGCTCAACTGGAGTTCCGCGGGACCTGCCGTAACCACCTATACCACAACCCTCGCGCCCGGGGTAAAACGATGCCAATCAGCACATCCCGGGGCAAACACCACGTTTAACTATTATGTGGAGCGACCGGATGGGACCCTGGAAACGATCACCTATGATAGTCATTACAGATCGCTACCTGCATCCTGTTTGGTGGGTGTTACAGCCGATCAACTAGATGAAAATGGTGATCTTCTCCCAACCACGGGGGAGCCGTCATCAGAGTCACCTGTCGTGGAAGCGGAGGACCCCACAACGGAAGAGCCTCTCCCGGTAGAGTAAATGTGCTCGGCACAAAAAGAGTGCGCACATTCACACAATTCGCTTCCAAAAAACAAAGAGGCCACAAGGCCTCTGTTTTATCTACTGTGATAGTTGACGGAGATATAGGGAGTCAACCGATCTATTCTTTTTTCTTTACCAACAATAATCGATTGCTCAAAACCTGCCAAACTTCTTCTCTTGAGAACCACTAGACGAGCGTATTCATCACCTCTGATGTCCTCTTATAAATCTTACCCTCAACAAGTTTTTTCTTATAAAAAGCTTCCTTGTGGATCATCTTCTCTATTTCTTTATTAATACCTGTTAATATTATCTGCCCATTATTATTTGCCTTTAATTTTTCTATAATCTCTCCCAAATAGTCTACACCGTCTATGTCAGCATAAAAGGCATGTCGCAAGGAGATAATAACGTGCTTATTATTTTTGATCTTTTGAGCAGCCTCCAAGTGAGCCGGCATGTTTATATAGGTCAGGGTTCCTGAAATTTTGTAGACAATAATATCGGAGTCTATGACTTCTTTCTGTAAAAATTCGTTTTTCATTAAAGACTCCTGCATCTTCCCATTTTTCCACATCAAAACTTCCGTTTGCCCATAGGAAATCTTGTTGACAAAAATCAGTAATGCGATGATTGTTCCAACAATAATGCCAATGATCGGATCTTCTACAATCACAACAATCGCTACAAATAAAGAAATGAGAAAAGCGGTCTTTTGGTTTTCAATTAAACGTATGAAATGCTTTTTTTCTACCATACCAATGGCAACGACCGCTAGGATGGAAGCAATCACGACTGTGGGCAAAAGCTTAAAAAAGTTAATCAAAAAGATAGAAATAATACCAAGCGTGAGTGCGCTGATAATAGCAGATGCTTGGTGCGTCGCTCCGCTTTTTATGTTCAGCGCCGTTCTGGCAAGCGCTGCCGTTGCAGGGATGCCTCCCATGAGACCAGAACCGATATTTGCTATAGACAAACCAAGCATTTCTTTTTTGTGATTGAATTTTGAATGCGTAACGGTGTCGGCAATTTGACCTGAAATGAGGGTTTCCAATATAGAAATGACCGCTACCGCAATAGAAAGAAGCCACACTTCTTTGTTGATGAGAATCCTGAAATCAAATTGTGAAAAAGGGTTTTCAAATAAGCTGGCGTGCAGATCAACGTACTTGTCTCCAATTGTTGAAAGTGAGGAAAAAAGTCCGACGTGAGGAAAAAGGAGCATAACAGTAATACCTAAAAAAGCCGCAATAGCTGCACCTGGGATTTTTGGAAATCTTTTGTTCCAAAAAAGAATAAATAAGGTTACCGTAATAAAGATAACAAAGACTCCCCAGTGAGCCTGGTTAATGTTTTGTAGGGTAGTAATGACATTATCAATAAAACGTTCCGTTTTTTGAAGCCCGGAAATCCCTAAAGCGTTATCAAGCTGTCCCAGTCCAATAATAAAGGCGACTCCTAATGTAAAGCCGTGTATTACGGCCCTTGGTATAAAAATAATATATCTATCCAAATTAAAAAAGTAGGCAACCAGAATAACGATCCCCGATAAAATTGCTATGATTGGCAAGGCAGCATAGCCATGCATGAACGCATATGAAACCAGTATTCCTGCAAGCGCTCCCGTGGGCCCAATGATGTTGAATTTACTGCCCCCCAGTAATGCCCCTATGAAGCCGGCCCAAAACGCTGTAATAATGCCTTGTGTTGGTGTGGCACCGGAGGTAATGGCAAGTGCAAGTGCGAGAGGAATGCTCACAATACTGACCGTAATACCGGATTTCCAATTTTGAATTATTGTCTGAATCATACTGATGTATCTTTTGAATGGTCTGTATTGTATTCCCTTGTTTAAAAAAAGAACACTCCCTGAGCCTTTGTCCGTAACGTGTTCTCCTGGTAATATGTTTGTGCAAAACCGTGTTTAACAGAAAATTGAATAACCCGGAAAACGTGACCAACCCCTCCACACTCTTACCTTTTGGGCTTTTTCTCCCTACAAAAAAATATTTGGCAATTTTTAAAAGATAGAATGATGCAAATAAATCGCTGTTTTATTTGTTTAAGCGATTCCAGTGCTCTTGATTAAAATCAGCCAAGGAATCCAGCACAAGGTCCGCAAGGATAATCCTGGGATTCTGTCTTATTGACTCATCAGGGACACAGACGCATTGCATTCTAGCAGCCTTTGCAGACAACAACCCATTAAAAGAATCTTCCAATGCCAAGCATTTTTCAGGCGCAACATCTAACGTGCTTGCCGTTGTAATATAAACGCCCGGGTGTGGTTTTCCATATTCCTCCATTTCAGCAGAATACAGTTCATCAAAATACGCTTCTATACCGAGTTTTTGAACAACTGTTTTTATTAAAGTCAGTTGAGAAGAGGATGCAATTGCCGTTTTTACATGCTTACTCTTTATAAATTTAAGTATCTCGTAAACACCTTCTCTTGGTCTTCCCTTTTCAATTACCAAAGAAATAACGCCGGACAGGATGTCTCTTATGACTGAATCTTTATCTTGTATGTTACCCGGAAACGTATCGTTCCAATGATCAACAACGTCATCAACCCTTAATCCCATTGTTTCCAAGCACATCTTCCTGTCCAGTAAAATGCCGACCCGTTTAAAGGACGTTATTTGTGCTTCTTGCCAAAGTGGCTCTGAATCAATGAGTAAACCGTCCATGTCAAATATGACTGCTTCTATCATAAAACGATAGTATCTTAAAAGGCATTTTATTATTTCGCACAACGCGCGCGGCTGATGCGAAGTGACGGTATGGCATGGAGTGAAACGGAATG
>DOMJ01000019.1:5874-6660 GCA_003509895.1 Candidatus Uhrbacteria bacterium
GCGCCATTTCTGCCGAACGTTTACCGATGATCCGTCGTACGAAGTATGATGAATATCGGTTGTTATGTGTTGTTCAAAAAATTTTGTTAAGAACTATTTTGATAGGCCGTCTTCATCTATAATTATTACTTCTCCATCTTTTAGCGGTTTGTAACTCATGTTATGTTCTTTGTAATAAGCAATTTCTTTGTTTATATCTTCAGACTCGGAATGATCCGAATCAAAATGGGGAGCAAATTGCCAATCAATGAGACCAAGCCCTTCCCATATAGTTTCATGATCTCCATATGTTTTCAAGTTAGGATCATCGACTACGTGATAGCCCTTTAACGTTGGAGAAAGTACGCAAACTGCTGCACTGTAGCCAGCATATACTTTATTTGTATTTACAAGTTCTTTCAGAATATCATCGAGTCCACTCAGTCTCATCGCAATACGGAGATCATAAACATTCCCTCCACTCACATAGATGAGGTCAGTATCTTGCAATTTGCTCCTCAATTCATCTTGCTTCCCAAAATATTTTCTTAGATCGAGATGCTCAGCAGAAATGCCTATTTCCTTCAGTTCGCGAAGATCCCAGTCTTGATGTTTCTTTTGACTCTCCAGATTCGCAAAGTCTAGTCCACTTGAAATATATACTGCCTTTGCATTATTGGGAAGCAAGCTCTTCAATTGATTCGGATCATTCCCGATTTTAAAAGATGAGAAGTAAAATTTCATAGGCCTATCAAAATTCCTGTATTAAAAATTTTTTGAATTACACATAACGCGCGCGGCTGATGC
>DOMJ01000009.1 GCA_003509895.1 Candidatus Uhrbacteria bacterium
AAATCAAACTCAAAATCAATGGTGCGTTTAGAGTAATGTGCGAGAGCATCCTTGGCAACTTCGAGTCGATGTATTTTATCTCCACGCAACCCAATCTTCTTGCCCCATGCTTCCATGGTGTCAGCCCAGGAATCAAAGAGCCGCTCCCAATCCTGTTCTTCCAAAAAATATTCAATTTCCATTTGCTCAAACTCTAACGTACGAAACGTAAAGTTTCCGGGCGTGATCTCGTTTCTGAATGCCTTTCCAATTTGCGCAATGCCAAACGGCAAACGCATACGTGTTGTATCTAAAACATTTTTGAAGTTCACAAAAATAGCTTGTGCCGTTTCTGGACGTAGGTAAATCACCTGGTCCCCATCCGCAGCGCCGGCCGTGGTCTCAAACATGCCGCTCAATTGCCGTGGCGCGGTCAGTGGATTGCCATCCGGGCTCTTTAATCCCAAGGATTGAATCATTCCCGCAAGCTCTTCCAGCGATTTGCCATCCACGTTCTTTCCCGTCAACTCCTGAATCAAATGATCGGCACGATAGCGCTTATGGGTTACTTTGTCTTCTACCAATGGGTCATTGAACGTCTCCACATGACCGGACGCTTCCCAAACCTTAGGATTCATCAAAATAGAACCGTCTATTCCAACAATATCTTGACGGCGCTCAACGAATGTCTTCCACCAGCTATCCTTAATATTTTTCTTTAATTGTGATCCCAAAGGACCATAGTCCCACGTATTTGCAAGTCCACCATAGATTTCTGATCCCGGAAACACAAAACCACGCCGCTTGCACAGCGACACGATTTTATTCATCAAATCATCTTTTTTCTCGTCTGGCATAGGTATACAGTGTAAGGTAATGGGATATCTCGCCACAGTAAAGAAATCTAGCAATGCAGGAGCGAGGGGTTGTGCAAAAAATAAGGGACAAGTCGGCGCCATGCTTACAAGACCTTATCTCTGACAAGCTGTCTTCTGCGTGCGAACGCACGCAGAGTGGCGTGGCCTGCCGAGTCACTTATTTTTGTACCACCCCGAGCGCCACTCTCAAAACACCTGTGTTTAAAGATAGGTGGACTCGGCGACAAGAATCAAGCAAACGCAGGAGCTAAACTTTCATGATCTGCTCTTCTTTGAGACGTCCGAGACGATCCAGAGAATCATTGACCTCTTTTACAAAGGCATCCAGCTCTTCTTGCAACCGATAGCGCTCATCTTCTCCAATCTCTTTTTCCTTCTCTGCCTTTTCTATACTCTTTTTTACTTCATCGCGTGCCGTTCGTACACGAATGCGAGCCTCCTCAACCTTCTTGCCAACCATTTTTGACAATTCTTTTCGCCGATCCTCCGTGAGCGGCTGAATAATCATGCGAATAATTTTTCCGCTCACATTTGGCATCATCCCAAGATTTGCCTCGGCAAGCGCTTTTTCAATATCTTTTACGATACTTGCATCCCAAGGTTCAATTTGAACGGTGTGCGCGTCCGGCGTAGAAATCGCAGCAAGATTTTTTAGGTCCTGAGAGGCCCCGTACGTCAGCACGGAGACCCCCTCCACAAGGCCGGTACTCGCACGACCGGTTTGAATGCCTGCTAACTCGACTTCTAAAAAGTCTATCGCTTTTTCCAGTTCTGGTTTTCTCTCTGAAAGAAATTGATGCATAGATAGAATAGGGACAAGAATGAGCAAACCAACAAATCGTTCTTGGTCTGTATAATGGGCACTTTAGCACTCAATCGACAAATCACCTAGAAGATAAGGCCACTCTGCTCCTCTATGGCGCGTAACCCGAGGTAAACGGTCATGTCGTTTTCCGGGTCAATGATGAGCTGGTAACCACGAGAGGCGGCAGGCATTTTTTCCGGATCCCAGCGTGCTCCGCTATTCACGGAAGTATAGATCGTTGATCCGGCTACATACATCACGTGCATACCGTCTTTTGGATCCACAGCCAATGCCGATATATCCGATCCTGCCGCAAGCAATGGCACAGGATTCCAAGTTTCTCCTCTGTCCGTGGAGGTAAGAAGGCCGTAATCGGTGGAAACCCAGTAAGTATCACCGGCGGCCGTCTGTACAACTTCACGGACATTTTTTACCCCGTCCAAATCCTTATAAGGCTCGTCCGCAAACAGATTCACCCACGTCGCGCCACCGTCTATGGATCGTCGCAAGCCACTTTGTGCGGTAGAGAGGAGAAGGATACGACTATCCCTGTTGTCTATTTCTATATCACGATTAAATCCACCCTTATTGTACGCCGTTACCCAGTTGACCCCAGCGTCTGTGGATTTTAAAACTTCTCCGGCGGTATTAGTCAAATACACGACATTGGAATTAAACCAATCAACTTCCACATCTGTAATCACTACATCCGAACGAGGGTCTACGTACATTTCCGTATTAAACGTACGCCCGCAATCTTCTGTTTTGAGTAAACGCTGACCACGCGAAACGTACACCGTGCACTTGTCTTGCGGGTCTACGGCAATTGCTCGTACGCGCCCGTCGCGCAACATTGGTTCTCGCACACGGTTCCAACCTTCGCCTCCATCGTAACTGTACAACAATCCATTCTCTACGGAACCCATGTACAGAGCAAAGTGGTCAGACGGATCAAACACAAGTTCGTTTACCTCAACACTTGTTATATCTCCAACCCCCTCGGGTGTTGGAAGCGCTGCTTGTTTCTGCCAGTTTGCCCCACCATCTACAGATTTCCAAACACTAAATTGATCGGAAGCGGTATTGCCTCCAAAGCAACCGGCACCGGCAAGGACCAAGATACTCAGCACAGCCGAGAGTTGTAAAAAAGATCGATTCATAAACGCATCATAAGTTGAATGAGTGCAAGTTTTGGATTGAGATGTTGCTGTAATTGTACCCTAAGTGCAGGCAAACCGTGTAACAACCCTGTGAGTTGTTTGACGTCCATGGTCGTTTCAATTTCTCTTGCTGCCAGTCCCCGGCATCCTAATTGAGCAAGTAAGGCATCGTGCGTTTGTGTTTCCAAAGCATCAATCCGTAATAAAAGTTCCGTACGTGTTTTTACATGGTCTTCCTCATAGGGTGGCAAAATACCTCGTGCGGCTAAAATCCGTTTTTGCACAGAGGCATCCAAACACGCCAGCGTCGCTTTGTACCGCTCATCCACCACCAAACGCATAGGTACATCCTCAAGAAGAGAAAGAGCCACACCGGGGGAACCGGCGACTAATCCCGCCAACACATATGCCTCTTCACGCGTTGCCGCTCGATCCATAAGACCTGCAGAGATTACGTCGCGCGATACAAGTTGTAGCCGCAACATTTGCGAACGAGATCTGATGGTTGGCAACAGCAATGATTCGTCTGTTGTTGTAAGAAGAATGCAAGCCTTACCGCGTGGTTCTTCTATGGTTTTGAGAAGCGCGTTGGCGGCCGTTGCAGAAAGGAGATGTGCGCCCTGCACAATCAGCACTTTGTATCCACCATGGAGAGCAGACTGAGAAAACCGAGCACGGGCTTCTTGAATCTGTTCAACCGTTATTTGCTCACGTTGCTTATTCGTTTTTTTATTCAACCCACGTTGCACAACCACCAAATCCGGGTGTGTTTTGAGTTGGCCCGGGTGCGTTTTAAGCAGTCGTGCCGCAAAACGCCAAGCGATCGTCATTTTTCCGACCGACGGAGGGCCGGTAAGGACATAAGCATGACTCACACAGTCTCTATCAATCACACGGTCCAAAAACGCAAGAACAGTCCGGTGACCAATGACATTCCAAGGTTGTTGTTCTATAACACCCATACCTTCATTATACCAGAGATAGAATTTGGCTAATGTTGGTCAAGTTACCGGGTCTTCCTCTTGACAATAAGGCAAAAACGTGTTATAAGGGGGTGTTCCCAAAGTGGCACACAAGCGAGTGCGGTTCGCGTGCAACATTCTGGGGGAGAGAAAACGGCGTGAGTGTAGAGCAACAGCTCGAGGCTACGCTGCTGGTATCAAGTGCCTAGACTGGGTGGAGCTTATCTTTAAGATGATACGAAGAGGTTTGCAGTAGATTTGTGCGAATTCGTTGAAGAATGGTGAGGCATAGTGGTACTACGTCGATCAATTCTGAAACGAATAGAGCCAAATATAGAGCGAACAGAGAGTATATCATTTTGAAGATAAGTTCCCTACTCACTCTTGGCACACGCCCGGTACCATCGATAGTCAATCCAAGCTTTGCGCGGATGACGACTATCATTGTTCCCCAGAATGGTGCACGTGGACGTCTGCATGCCGCAGACTGCGTGCCGAGGAGGACAATCATGACCGTCATCTCCCGCCCCGGAATGTACGGGGCAGTCTCCTTCGAGGGGGTCGCGCTCTCGCCGCGTACCTCCTCCCCCGCCCCCGAGCCGGCCCCCAAGGTCTACCATAACCATATCATCTTCCGTTCCGTCGCCCCCCGGTGGCGGAACCCGAACCGCCACAAGAAGCAGTAGCGGTTCCCCTTGCTCGCGGCCGGCGTCCTCCTGACGTCGGCCCGACCACCCGCAATCTCAACACGCGTTGAGCGTGCAGGTGGTCGCAAGACTATCCGTCTCCGTGCGAAGAGACGGCAGTCTCCCAGGTCAACCGCATTCGCGGGTCGGCGCAGCTGCGCTTAAGAATGTTCTGCCGTATACCGAAAGGTGGCTCCCATTCCCACCGTGCCAACAGAGACTGATACAAGAGAATCCGAGATGTCTGCCTAAGGCGGATATCTCCCTCTCACTGGCCCCGCGAGCAATCGTGGGGCTTTAAGAGGACATTCTGTGTCTCTTCCGGGATCGCACTCCCGAGATACAGAATACATTTCTCTCCCCGAGAGGCCGCCGAGACGTCATGTTTCGCGCGGCTTTTCTTATTCCTTATTTCCATTCTCGCCTCTATCTCACACTCGGAAAAGCAATATCTGTTGGAGCCGCCTCCCACGCAAGATTAAAAACACGACGCAGAGCAGACGCAAGTGGCGGATTTTCTATCACAACCCCAACAGGGATGCCTTCAAACGCCACACCATAAACCTCATTTCCTTTTACACTAATTTGCCCGGTGAGCGGCGCATTACTACTTGGCACATAGCGCACATGCCATCCGTGACGCACATGCATTTCTCTCATGGATTCTATCGGCGGCTTATCTGCCACAACCAACACACGCCCATAAATCCGATTATGCGTGAGCGTTTCTCTATGATCCGCGTATTCATGGTCCTCTATAAATGATCTCAACGCCTCATACGGAACAATTTCAAAAAAATCTCCTGTACATTCCTCATATCTGCGAGAAAGTTGTCTAATCCCTTCCCGACCCTCGTACATATACATTCGCGGGCGATGTTCGATCGTTTTCTCAAGCGCCATCAATTCCGGCAACAAATCTTCCACAGCTTCCATACGTCGTAACAGTTCATCCGCCTTGGCCTTGAGCATACGCACAATCACCTCCGGCGGCTCAGCCGAATACATCTTACGCTCTTTACGTTCCAAACTGGTTAATAACCCGGATTCCAACAACGACTCAATCACGTTGTAAACCGTCGTGCGTGTAATCTGTGAAGTATGCGCAATTTCTTGCACACTTGCCGAACCTAAAGAAAGCGTTGTGACATACACACGCGCTTCTCGTTCCGATAAACCGGCTAATTGGAGTTGTTCGATGATATGCTGCATAACACGCGCAGTGTTTTTTGAGCCGTCTCCTCCCATGTGTAGTGTGATGCGCGTTGAATGCCGCGAGCAATACGTGCATCCGAAGATTCCGTCATAATGCGATCAAACGCTCTCTGCCACTGCGCCACATCTTCTCTATCTACATAGAAAGGAACATCTCCTCCTACTTCCCGTAACGCCGGAAGATCCGAACAAACCACGGGTAGACCCACCGCCATCGCTTCTAAAAGAGGGATTCCAAACCCTTCTTTTTTTGTTGCAAACACAAAGGCACAAGCTCCCGCCATGATTGCAGCGGATTCCTCTGAAGGGATCCATCCGAGTTCATGAATGTGTGGATCTTGCGTCAGTTGATGAATCTCCTCGTAGCCATCTCCTCCGGGACCACCAATTAAAACCAAATCTATCTCACAATCCCCACGCCATAACAAAAACGATCGAATCAAGTCTGCCTGGCCTTTTCGTGCATCCAGTCGCCCCACGCAGACCATATACGTCTGCGGCAAGCCATACTCTGTGCGCATTGCCTCAATAGAATCTACGGCCCTCACGTTATACACCCGGTGATCAAACGCTAAGGGAGTCACGGTTATTCTTTTTGCATCAATGGCATACGCTTGGATCACATCTTGTTTGGTCTGCTGGGCAACCGCTAGGAGCTTTGTTGCTATCTGCGTTGCACGTTTATAATCTCGTTCTAACTGACGTGCGCGTTTTTGAGAAAAAAGTTCCGGATGCCAATGGAACGCAAGATCATGCATCGTTTGCACGCTTTTTGCTGGCACATATGGTGGCAACGCATCACCCGGAGAAAACACAATCTGCGGTTTTGTCGCCCACAAATACAGACTCCACACCCACTTCCACCCAACCCAGGGCCACGCAATCACGACGTTTTTCCAATTGCCCTTGAGAACAAAATCTAACGATCTGTGCGTATACACGCAAACATCTAGCTCCGGTTGAAGTTGGTTCATGGCTTTAAGCAATTCGTAGACGTACCACTCAACACCTGTTTTCTTTGGTTTTGCCGCCGGCACGCCATCAATAGCAATCATACGGTCTTGCTCCGTTAACTTGTAAACACACTGCGTTTGTACGCCTCCAAATTTTCTAATGCGATACCCGTTCCACGCGCCACACACAACTGCGTGTCATCCGCAATATAGGTAGGCACACCTGTAGACTCGGCAATCAGTTTGTTGATGTTACGCAATTGACTAGACCCACCGGACATCACGATTCCCTTATCCATCACGTCCGCAGATAACTCTGGCGGTGTTTTTTGTAACACATCTTTTACCGCGTCCACAATCCCCTGCATTTCATTGGTAATCGCATCCGTCACATCATCACTATTCACCTTAATCAGTTTTGGCATACCCGTAATCAAATCACGCCCCTTGACCTCCATTTCTAATTTATCTTCCAAATACATGGCGGATCCGATTTCTATCTTAATCGCCTCTGCCGTGCGTTCGCCAATGGCCAATCCGTACACACGTCGCACGTGATCTTGAATCGCCGCATCAAAACGGACGCCGCCAATGCGCACGCTTGTGCTTGCCACAATGCCTCCGAGCGAAATAACCGCCATCTCAGACGTTCCTCCACCAATATCTATAATCATATGACCCGACGGACTGCCAATCGGAATATTAGCGCCAATCGCCGCCACAATCGGCTCGGTAATAATATAGGCAGCCTTGGCGCCAGCCGCAAGCGTTGCGTCTATAACCGCACGACGCTCCGTAGACGTAATGCCTCCCGGCACCGCTACCATCACCTCCGGTCGAATAAACCGTACCCCACCAAGTGCTTTGTTAATAAAGTAGCGCAACATCGCCTCTGTGGTACGGTAATCTGCAATCACGCCATCTTTCAGCGGACGACGTGCCACAATCGTATCCGGCGTGCGGCCGAGCATATCTTTTGCTTCTTTTCCGACGGCTAAAACCTTACCATCAATCGTAGACACTGCCACCACGGAGGGCTCGTTTATAATGATTCCTCGTTTTGGAACGTATACCAAAACGGTCGTCGTCCCAAGATCAATGCCAATTTTCTTCTGAAAGACTGCCATAGGTTTTGTTGGCCTATCTTATCAGAGCTCAACCTAAAGGGGAAATAGGGACCGCACCGCTCAAAAGGCGGTTGGTTTTGTTTCCAATTCTATCTGCACTGTCTGAAACGGTCGTGCCTGCGTGGTGTATGTATAGCTATCATTAAACCAAAACTCGGATACCTCTGCAGGTGTTGCCGACACAATCGGCATGCCCAAGTCCAGATCCAGATTTAAAGCAACCCCACCAACACCCGGCTGTCGCTGAATATCCAGAATGTATTCACCTCTCTCCACCATCTCTTTTACATACTCCGGCAATTTATAGGTAAATGACAACTGACCATTGGCACCCGGCTCCACGGCGGTAAACGTGCCAAACACCGTTGCACCAAACTCCTCACTGATGTCCACCGCTCCTGCCGCCCCCGATGGATTCTTGGTGCGATCATTCAACAGTGATCCCTCCACGCGAATTAATTCACTTCCAAGCGGTGCATACACGCGGGTATAGGTTCTGTAGCGCGTCGTGCGATAATCAAATCCTCCCAAATGATCATAATTAATCTGCGCGGTCGCGATTAAATCGCCCGATGGATTTGTATGAACCGAGTACGTATAGGCGCGTGTTATGGCCTTATCTGTTTTGAGTGCGGCCAAATTTGTATCCACAATCATCAAATGATCGTGCTCAGCATGAATCCGTACATCGCCAGCCCAATGCTCTCGCTCAAAAATACGTTGCACCGCCGGATCCGTGCCATAGACCATAATGTCATTGTTATCGAGCAGCTGTAGAGTGATCTGTGCCAAGGATCCGAGCTGATCTGAGTCCGCATCTTGAAGTCGAGCAAACAGAATATCAATCATTTCTCCAATCACATCCTTGCGATCCAACGTCTCAATCCCCTTGTGCACAAAGGCTTGCTCCACCTCAAACTCCAGCACGTCATAAAAATTTTCCGGGGTAAAGGTAACGGATCCCGTGTCCACATCGCCAAACAATTTTAACAACTCAACACCCAATTGAGGATTGACCAATATCACGCCTTGAAAATTCACGCGCGGGGCCGTTACATACTGTTGGTCTGGTAAACGTGTCTCCTGTGCATACAACTCCAACGCCTTTTGCGCAGACGCAGGCACATCCGGTGACCAATTGACGTCGCGTAGATACCACGTATCTATCCCGAGGTATCGCTGCATTGGCAGTGGAGGCTTGGCTGTTATTGACCCTTCGGAGGGAAAATCAACCGCATAGACATCATCGGTAAATATCTCTGCGATTTCTCCATTTTCTACCCGTATCACACCGTACGTTCCCCAAAAACCACCAGTTGGACGTAGTTCGCCGTCATTTTGCAAAAACAATAAGTAATGTTGCGCTCCATGAAACCCGCCCATATCCGGCAACACACTCAATATTGGAATCAATACGTTTAACGTGTCATCCAGACGACGAATTTGATCCAATAACTCCGTCCGAACAAGGCGCAGACCAAAAAATAATTCATCCCCATCTAACGCCTCCAATCCAAGACGCTGCTGACTTAAACGCGCTCGTGCCTGCTCAAGATCCGGCACACGACGGCTCAAAGAAAAAACAAGCTCCTTACGCATCTCTGGCGTCAACTCAGTAAAATGTTCTACACTCGCCAGACCTTCCACTAATCCTACAGATCGCAAATCCGCTTCAATATCCACGCCAATTTCCAAAAGAATCTTGATTATTTCCAGAGACTGCCGTCCATCGTCCACTAATTCAATTAAGGACGCGACTTGATTGCCCAGATAGGGAACCGGCTCTAAAAAATGAAAGAGCTGTACACGGCTTTCTATTGTTTCCAACTCAATAGTCGCATCTGTGACCGCTGCACTCGCACCAGCGATGTTTCTATTGACCAGCGCCGTTTGCGCATCACCAATACGTTCGCGAATCACACTCGCCCGTTGCAATCCATCTACAACCACCAACGCACCCAATCCCAATAAGACAACAAATCCTGCTGCCGTTATTGCTACAATCATCGCAACCTTTTTTTGACGTCTCCCTCGATGAAAAAATGCATCTGTGTGCGACATATGATTCCAGTATAGCACGCTAAGTCACAGACGCGTTGATAACCGAAGCGCGTTCCCGTGATGCTCGTTTTAGTTCTTGTCGCTTTTTCCACAAAGAAGGAAAACACGTTGCAAAGGATCGCACATAATCAAGACCGTGTCTGTCACCAAAAACCATTTTAAGCGTACTCCCTGTATGCCGGTAAAGAAGAGGAAACACACGCGTCACCAGGTGACCAAGGGACAGATGTTTAACCAAACAAAAGAGTCGATCTCGTTGACGCAGCCCACGCAAGCGATTGCCGGCAACATCCGCTTGTTCACCGTACACGCCACTAAATGTATACGCGCGCGCATCAGACGTAACGGCAAGCCCCCAACCGGATCTCTGCAAGCGCCAGGCAAGGTCCACAAAACATTCTTCTGTTTTAAAATCCGTATCAAAAAATTGTTCTCCCGTGTGTTGAACGCTTTCCAGTGCCGAAAGTCTCAAAAGAACACAGGCATCAGACAACGCAAAAACACGCGAGCATCCATCATACTGACCCCTATTTACTTCTCCGCATCCAAGATCCATCACGGTCAAACCGCTTGTCAGGACTCGTCCGGCCGAGGCAAAGTGATCCGACTCCACCCGTTCGCGCAGTGCTTCATCGGATCTGTTTTCTTCAAACAGTTTTAGCACAAGCGGACCCACGGCTCCCAATGTAGAATCTGCGTCTAACTGCGCAACAAGAGCCATGAGGCACTCGTGATCTAACATCGTGTCAATCCGCAAGCACAGCACATACGCCTGCGATGTTTGTTGATTGTCCGTAGCCTGTAAGGCAAGTCGAATCCCCTGGTTCTGCGCAACGGCCATGCCTCTATTATTTGGGTTGCGTACAAGGACCGTAGATGGTGACTGCGCTCGTAACATCTCTGCCAATCCATCTGTGGAAGCATTGTCAAGAATCCGTAGGCGAAACGTCTTGTACGTTTGTTCAGACAGCGCCGTAAGAACCTCCGGCAACGTTGCCATGTTGTTACACGTTACCACGTGTACACTTACGCGAGGGATCATACTACCGTCGCTTATTCGTCACATTAAACCCAAGATATTTTCCAAAGGCAAAGCGTGTCTGTGCATCAATAGCCGGTATGGCTCCAAACAAAATAAACGTAACAGGCAAAAGCGCCCACTGCCCAATAAAGATCAGCCATGTCCACCGTCTTACTTGTTTTGGTCTTCGTGGCAGGAGTGAAAAAGAGAGCGCACCGGAAAAAAGAATCCCTAATGCCGCTACTCGCATAATCCATTCCAATGTAAACGGTGCGTTATGCGCAATTGCATCCGAACTATTTTTTGCCAACTCCAATGGCAACCATCCCATAATAAAGATGACAATGGGTGCCGTGGCCCACGTAAACATTCCTTCCAGGTGGTTCCACAACAACCGCCAGCGAATCGTTAATGGAATGGCTTTATCTCTCCAAATGCGCGTAATAATATAGGGAAAATGTTCAACGCCCCATGCCCAGCGCCGTTGTTGCTTATACAGCGCTCGTAAACTGTTTGCATACCCCGTCCCTGCGACCGCATCCATACTTACCGGCAAATAGAGAGGCTCTGCTCTATAATCTCCCTTGTACCGCTTAATGCCTTGTAAAAAAATACGGGAGTCTTCCGACACCATATCCTTTTCCCAAAATCCCACGTCCACAAGCATTTTAAACGGCATGGAATGTGAAGAAAATGTCCACATGCGATGCGGCCGCGCCAACTCACCAAAGAGCCAAAACGTCGTCCCGAACGCGGAGATCCGGATCGGTGCCGGGGACTCCCAAATATTATTGTTAAAAACAATCACCGGCTGGTAGCTTGTGCGTTGCGGTTTGCTTGTTGTGGCAAAAGAATGTGTTAGGTGAGCAAAGTACTGCCTATGTACAACCGTGTCCACGTCAAAAGAAGAAGCAATGGCACGTTCATAAGCAATCCCGCGACGATCCAGTTCTTTCTGCACCTGATGTCCGGACCAGTTGAGATTTGATCCTTTCCCCGGAATTTCATCCGGTAAATCCATTGGGTGCTCTGTAACAAATAATCCCCCAAATACGTTCCCGTATTTTTTTTGCATAAGCGTGCATACCTTGGAGAAATGTTCGTGTGCCCGTTCTTCTCCGGCCAAAACAATCAAAATGCGCTCATTGGGAAACGTTGATTGTTTAATCGTACGCAGCGTCTCATCCACAATCTCCACAGGCTCCTTCACCATAGGCAAAAAAATAACGTGCCAATACTCCTCCCAATGGTCCACCTCCGTTTTTAATCGCTCCATCCAATCTGTTCTCTCGGCAATACGATGCTGTCGCCACGCATGAATCACAAAAACAATAAAATACAGCACGCGATACATCCAGTAGAGATCAAACACGATAATAACCTCAATGGCTAGGATTGGCGCAAAAAATGACAAGGCGAGTGCCACAACAAACGTGCCCCAAACAAGTGAGGCAGGAATCATTTCCAAAAACCGATTTTTTCCGTACTGCATAGAACAAGTATAACATTCTTTCCCCCCGTTGTTTTTTCTTCGGGCGACAGCTCGTCTAAAAAAACACCCCCTGTCGACTGACAACGGGGGTGCTCTCTTTTTTATTTATTTGTGTCCAATATCTTCTCCCAATTTTTTGATAAAGGCCTTTGCATGTTCCTGACCACCAAGACCAAATGCCAATCCACCGGCAATAGCGAGCATACCAACCAATCCCATCGTTAATGTTTGCAAGAGCGCAGGTGCAATTCCCAATTGTTCCATTGCGGCAATAAAGGCAAAGACAAAGACGGCCCATTTAGAGATTCCTGCAAGCAAATGAGCTCCGCCAAGTTTTGAGGCTCTTACGGCAGTCATAACAATATCATAAACAAATGACCCCAAAACCACACCCATTAACAAAATCACAGCAGCAATGAAGGCGCTTGGGATATAGAGCACAACGTCATTTAAGAACTGGGTGATCTGTGACCAACCAAGAACGTCCGCCGCGGCGATTAAGGCAAGAATAATCACAAACCACTTAACGATCCAACCAAACAACATCCCAACATGCAAATTAAATCCTGCATGCTTGACCATGTCTGTTACGCCCATGTGTTTTAACAGCGTGTCTACCTTAATAGCGGACACAATTTTTTCAACAACAACACGCAACGCCCATGCGACAATTAACCCAATAATCAAAATAAGAATGGCTCCCAAGAGTTCGGGGAGGAAAGAGAACGTTTGGTTTAGCAGCGACTGAAACGTCACTTGCAAAACACCGATGGCATCTTGTTGCATACAAGAAAGGTTCGGCCCGAAGGCTCTATTAAGTTAAGAGAGAAAACGCAGAATAGTTTGGGACATCATCCAACTCCGTCGCATGGATCGTGCTCACAGAAGCTAAAGGTGATCCATTTTGGCACCAGGCCAAAAGTGATTGCAATGCTTCCGTGTTACCGACCATGTGCACCTCCACGCTTCCATCACCGCGATTGCGTACCCATCCTCGAATACCCAATTTAACGGCCATGTCTTTTAAGGAGTTGCGGTATCCAACACCCTGCACACGTCCTTCAATACGTACGTGTAACGCGCTTGTCTTCATAAGTATAACACTGCGACCCTGATTTATAGGAGAGTCTGTGGATAAATTTGTGTTCAAGACAGTGAGCCGCGTTGCGAAATGTTCGGCTCTGCTGAGTAGAGTGGTTCCAGTGGCAAAGAAGCCTTTTCCGCCTCCTGTACTTCCTGCTTAAAAACACGTACCGGCACGCCATGCAGTGGTGCTAACGTATTCACGAGTGCGATTAATCCACGCACGGATGTAAACGATTCTACGTCTGTGGAGACAAGCCAGTTGGTTATATTTTTCCAGCCGCCCCGCAGTGCAACCGCCAACTCAATTTCCCGTAAATACAGCTCCGAGGGAACAAGCGTGGCTGGGATCTTCTGTATATCAACAGTGGTGACGTCCACGGTTACGGCAATACGGATTCCTTTTTCCACCAATTGCGTCATCAATAACATGCTATGGAAGTGCGTTGTGAATTTCTATAAACTCTCCATCCAAAATTGACATAAGAAACCTGTCTGAAATATCTCGTCTATACAAGTACTCATCTGTTGGCATAACGGTATAGTTGATTTCACACCCCAGTTCTTGTTCAAATCCTTCAATGCGTTCCTTTAACGCTTTTTGCTCCGGTGAACCCACGATCAACATATCGGTTTCATTCTCACGGGCGCCGGTAAACATGCCTGTTAAAATCAGTACCTGTATCGGCTGTTCGTCTACCAAAATACGCACGAGATCTTGTTGAATTAATACAGAGGCCTTTGCAAATAAGAGGCGTAGCTCTTCGTATAGACCAAAATCCTTGTTCACCTGATAATATTTTTTACGATCCTTCTTCCCGTCTTCTACAACCACGTCCTCCATTTCCACCACAACGCCCAACTCAACCAAGTTATTGAGTTCTCGTCGTACGGAATTGAGCTGTGCGTTAATCTTTCGGGTAAGTTCACGCACAAAGTAACGTGCATCCGGACCTTTGAGAAAAAGTTGCAAGAGTCTGGATCGTGTCTTTGAACCAAAAAGCTGTTCAATACCAAATCGTTCGTTGTCGCTACCTTTCTTCATACACGTCTGAGAGGTTATCAATAAGCTCGTCCTCCTCTTTTTGCTATGGTAGTATCCTACGTGAGATATCTCTTTTCCGCAATATATGAGGTCAAACAGGTTAGAAATAAAGGCCGCGAGCCGAGAAATGCTTAGAGGCAAGCCAAAAGGAACGTTTTTGACGTTCACGCAGTCACTTGAACACAAAAATGGCCACGTATTTCTTTTGCTTGATTTAGATGCTTCTTGCAAAGCCGCGCCGAGTGTTATTGCTCTCTTACGCGAATCCGTGGAACGTTTAGGACGGACATTGAGTGATAACAGTCATTTGCAACACCGGTTTGAACAGATCCTCCAATCAATTAACCAAGAATTATCCGAGCTCATAAAAAAAGGATCGTGCCCTCTTGAGAGTCTCCACATCGCTCTTGGAGTATTACGAGACGAATCTTTTATTCTTTCCGCAACCGGAAAACTCCATGCGCTTTTTTTAAGAAAAACAGCAAAACAACGCTTTCGCGTTTTTGATCTTTCACTGAATCTCCAATCGGAAGCCGGCAGGGTCGAGGAACAAAAATTGTTTCGTGTTGTTTTGGATGGGGACCTACAAGCAGACGATGTGCTTTTTCTTGCATCGCGAGGGTTACAAGAAGTCCTCACCGTGGAGGAGATTCATCCACTGCTCTCTACCCTACCCCCTGCCAGTGCTTTAGAGGCAATAGAACAATACCTCCCCGAAAAAACACATCTTTCCATTGTCCTGTTTCAGGTACGAGAAGAAAAAGACGTATTAACCGGTTTTGGCAAGCATACAACCGGAAAATCCAGTATGAACGCGCTACTGGAGTCCGAACGCACAACAACATCCATGCTTGATCTAGAAAAACCTCACATACAACAAACGTTTAGTCAATTTGTCCGTCTTGTGCGGTCCGGTAACGCCATAGAACGAAAGGAGACTTTGCGACGCATTGGCGAGAAGCTCCTGAGCTTTGCACAAATTCTTGGATCGCAATTGTTTCACCTCCTGACCAGCGTCGCCGTCTCCATTGTTTCTCTCATCTCTGCTCTCTTTACACGCGGCAGCAGGCGCGAGCGGTCACTTAACAACATGAAAAGCACGTGGGGACGAACGATTAATTCTATGAAATCTCAATTTCGCCACGCAGGTCGGGGAAGCCGCGTCCTTCTCATTGGAGGCATCCTCTTTATCTTCCTCTTTTCTTCCGTCACCCTTTACACGCGTCTCCAAACAACCACGCAAGCAGAAAAGAGCGCGCTCACGGCTACCTATGAAGCCATTCAGCAGAAGCGCGACGGAGCACACGCAAGTATTCTTTACGAGGATGAGGTGGCAGCACGTCAACTCCTACAAGAGGCGCTCGTCCTTCTTGCCACAGTCGACACACGCAAACAAACACAACAGGATCAAGTAGATTTGATCCGTGCAGGCATTGAAGAAGAGATGAACGCGATTCGTCATATTCTGCAGCCACACCTTACCGCCATTGCCGTTGTAGATAAGGTGATCTCCACAGGAGAAGGAAATCGCGTGTACTTCCGTGACGGTTCTTCGGCTCTGTTGACCGGATCCGTCCTCACACCTACAGAACACGCAGGGAGCGAGGCGGGCTCCCTGCGACTTGTAACAGCCTACAACGATACCGTGATTGGATTAGATGAACACAATACATTTCTCGAATTAAACGTACTGACCAATCAATGGGAGCGCGTTGGTATCAATACAATTGAGGGAGAGTTTGCTGATACAAAAGACCTATTGCACTACGGTGAGCGACTGTATGTTCTCACATCTTCCAACTTGTATCGCCATCAACGAGTGGGTAACGGAGAGTACGGACCGGGAACGTCTTGGTTGAGTGATCCGATAGATTTACGTCAGGTGGTAAGCATCGCCATCGATGGCACCGTGTGGCTTGCAGACAACGGCTCCGTACGCCATCTGGACCAGGGTCGCGAAATTGGTGCCGACCTGGGGTCTATTGATCCGCCACTTGGACATGTGCGTGACGTATGGACAGCCGCAGAAACACCCCACCTCTTTATCTTAGATCCGGATCAAAATCGCGTCCTGATCTATAACAAGGAGTCTCAAACTCTTGTGGCACAGTATGTGGATAAAGCCATCGGAAGCGCCTTGAGTATGAGTATTGATCTGGCCTCAAAACAAGTCATTCTCTACGCTCCCACAACGGTCTACACCTTCCCTCTCTCAGATACCCTTTAGGAGTATGCTTATTCACGATGCGGTTTACGGTCCAACAGAGATTCTGGAACCTGTTCTTTTAGACGTGATAAACGCGCCTTCTGTTCAGCGTCTCAAACACATTGCACAATTTGGCTTGCCAGAAGCCTATTACCACCTGCATGGGTTTTCTCGTTTTGATCATTCCGTTGGTGTCCTTCTCCTGCTCGCGCACCTCGGCGCCTCGCTCGAGGAACAAGTTGCCGGGCTTCTGCACGATGTGTCCCACACCGCCTTTTCTCACGCCACAGACTGGATTTATCAAGAATCCATCACAGAAGATAGTCAAGATTCTATTCATGCACATTTTTTGCGCACATCCGATCTCCCCACTATCTTAGAGGCGCACGGGATGACCGTTACACGCATAGCGGATCATCATCTTTTTTCTCTCCTAGAACAAGACGCGCCCGCGCTCTGTGCGGATCGTGTGGATTATACGTTGCGAGAATGTGACACATCCGTAACGCAAGCGTGTCTTCCATACCTGATGGTCCACGATCATCGGATCGTCTTTTCTGATCTTGCCGCGGCACAAACGTTTGCCCATGCTTACGCGGAGAGACAGCGTGTGCATTGGGGGAGCGCAGACAGCACCTCCCGCTATAAACTCGCAGGACTGTTGTTTAGAATTGGGTTGGGGGAAGGCGTAATCACAAAGCAAGATTTTTGGACAACAGATGAGCAGGTTCTTACAAAATTAGAGTACGCCTCTTCCGCGCAGATTCAACATCTTCTCTCCGTGCTCAAAACACCTGCGCTCTTTGAACAATTCGCCTTTACCGTACCAACACACAAAAAATTCCGTCACATTGATCCGGATGTGTTGGTAGATAATCAGCTCGTCAAACTCTCGGAAATGGATCCGGACTATTGCAAAACGCTCGACCAGGCGCGAGTGGACAACGCACAAGGTGTACGTACTCTGGACCTTGAGGACGTAATGATGGGGATCGAATAATCGCGGTCAAAAACTCAAAAGGCTTTTATAATATATTCACCCGCGGCAAGTGTGCCGCGGGTTTGACGTTGTTGAACTGTGTTCAGTTGGTCCTGGTCACGAGATAGTGCCTGAGCTCTCGCACATCGGCCTCCGTCGCGTAGAGCCGGAACTCGATGTCCCGCTCTGTTTCCGGAAGAAAGCCGGCCTCCAGGAATCGCTGGGTGCACACGAGCCCGCCTACGGCCGTAGCCTCGATCTGCCGCCGAAGCTCCGCCTGCATGGCCAACACGATCAAAAACAAGCACTCTTCCGCTTGATTGAGGAGCGGTTCCACATCCCTTGTGAAGATCGCCTCATCCCTGTACACCAAGTCCATGGAGACCTGATTGGCGCGGTTCTGCACGAACTGGGTACGTATAGAAAGGCTGTAGCTTGCGTCCTTGCAGCTCACGACACGCCACTCCAGATTTGCGAACCCATGCGAGAAATCTTCCTTGACAGCCTGCGACATGTCCGACGGCACGATCCCCGAAACAAGGAACCGACCACCGATCGACCCGTCGTCGCTCATCTCGGCAGATCCTGAAACACAGATCCCCCAACGCTCATGCAACAATTGATCTACGAGTGCCACCATAGTGCACCTCCTTCATTTGCAAGGTATCAACAAGGTGGGTAGCCGTCAATCCGCTACCCATTCCCCATCAACTATGAACCATCGCCCATTTCTCCTACTTGACAGCCCCCGACAATCCCTCTATACTCCGCTTAACCTTAACCGGAGACAACGGCTGCCTGAAAAGGCTTAATTGGCCGTCGAGGTAGAGAATCGTATAAAATCCTAGGATTTACACGCGTTTCTTCCGATGTCTGTGGTTTAGGGCCACAGGTTTTTTTAATTAGAAGTGGGATTCGGGAGGTTCTCTTACCCGTTTTCTTCAACTCGTAGATGGTATGGCAAAAACACGTGCTCAAAAAGAGCAGATGATTGCCGACCTGACGGACAAGTTCTCAAAGACCAAATCCGTGGTGTTCGCAGAGTTTTCCGGAGTTCCCGTCCTTGCGATGGATAAACTCCGCAAGCAGGCACGCGATGAAAACATTGCCGTGTCCGTCTCAAAAAAGACTCTCATGAACATTGCGGCGCAACAGGCAGGCTGGACCGGTGTGGATACGGCACAGCTTCCAAATAGCGTGGTCACCCTTCTGGGGTATGAGGACGAGGTACTCCCTGCAAAGTTGGTCGCAGCTTTTGCCAAGGGACAGGCCGGTGTCCAGATTGTCGGTGGCGTGCTCGAGGGAGCGTATGCTTCCGCCGACCAAATGATTGCCTTGTCGCAGCTTCCTGGAAAGCAGGAGTTGTACGCAAAGCTCGTTGGTTCTATCAATGCCCCCGTCTCCGGTTTCGTCAATGTATTGGCAGGCAACATTCGTGGTCTTCTCTACGCATTGAACGCGATTCGGGAACAAAAGGCATAACCCGGGTTGGTTCCTACCGCCCGCATTTATTCGACTATTCTAAGCCCCCCTATATATGGCAGATGAAGTAACAACAGAGGTAGCAGCCGAGGAAAAGGCCGCTGTACCTGCAAAGTTTGCATCCCTTGTTGAAACAATTGAGCAACTTTCCGTTTTGGATCTTGCTGAGTTGGTAAAAGTTTTGGAAGAAAAGTTTGGTGTGAGTGCCGCAGCTCCTATGATGATGGGTGGCATGATGCCAGCCGCTGGAGATGCCGGTGCCGCTGCAGAAAAAACGTCTTTCGACGTTGAATTGTCCGCCGTTGGCGAGAGCAAAATTAACGTGATCAAAGCCGTAAAAGACCTTCTTGGACTTGGCTTGAAAGAGGCAAAGGATCTCGTAGACGGAGCGCCTGCTATGCTCAAGACAGGTGTTGCCAAGGACGAGGCCGAAGCCATCAAAGCAAAAATCACAGAAGCCGGTGGTGCCGTTACTCTCAAGTAATCGAGCGGTTTAAAAAAACCCACTCAGTACGAGTGGGTTTTTTATTGGAACACTAGTTAAAAATAGAAGCCACGCCCGCCAAAACACCGGCAAGCACAATCGAAATCAGAACTAAAATCAGAACCCCTACCCATATGGCAAACATCGCAGAAATGTAATGTCCAACAACCGCAAAAGCTCGTTTCCAAAAATGCTCTCCCAACAACCAACTGCTTTGAATATGATGCTCGAGCGTTGCAATACGTGCCTCCAATGAGGCGATGGATGACGCAGACTTTCCTGCTGGACGTGTAACGGTTTTCTTTTTTGTTGTAGACATACCTCCTTTTATAATAACTGCAGTATACTATTGAATGATTGTTCCGACAAATGGCTTTTCGTCAAAAATCTTTTCCAAATTCTTGAGCTTCCTTCCATTTGCGATCACAACCGGAATGTTAGACAGATGTGCCAGCCTAGACGCCACCGGATCAAACGGAACATTCATTCCCGGGTCCCACGTGCTTCCAACAAGAAGTCGAAATTCCTTCCAACTCATTTCCTTGATTTTTACGGCATCCGCGTTGGTACGAGGATCCTTATTGTACACGTAATCAATATTGGAAACATTGATTACCATTTTTGCCTGAAGCTGTTTTGCAATGCGGACCGCTCCGTCATCCGTGGATCGTCCCGGTTTCCAGCCGGCGGCAATCACCAGTTTGTGCTTACCCATTCGGATGGTGTTTGGATTTTTTTGAATCAATGGTCTTGCCACGTCTCTAAAAATCGTTCGCAGCAAATGGGCATTTAATCGCGTTGCGTGAATGCCAAGCCAATCTACATCATCTCGCGTGAGCGTGGTCACTTTACTTGCAGCCTTTTGATACCCACGTGAGGTTCCTCCACCTCCCGTAATGATCACAAACTTGTCCCCCTGCAAAATGCGCTTTTCTATCAACTTTCTTAACCCTTTTAAAAAAGCTGTGTCAATTTCCGTGGCAGGAACAATCATGGATCCGCCAACCGAGAGAACGTATAGGGGCATAGATTTCGTATGAGTGTGAGATGTATGGATAAGATCAAATCCACTTCCAGCCCGTCGTAACCCGAGAACACAGGTGTTTTGACAGACGTAGCCTGTTCAAAACGACTGTGTTTGAAGAT
>DOMJ01000020.1 GCA_003509895.1 Candidatus Uhrbacteria bacterium
CGGGAGCTTGCACGGATCGCCCGCTTTTTTGATTCGTTGTCTGCATACTGCGCTAAATGCTTCCAGAGATTAGATGACGACTCCAAACAACCGACGCACAAGAGACCCCAACAAGTAAGCAATGCCCGACGCTGCCCCTGCAATAAGAACCATTTCCACGCCGCTTCTCCATTTTGATTGTCTTGTAAACGTTGCTTTCCATACGCCAAAGAGAAAGAGCGTCATGCCTGTTACAATCACCGAAATAGGGATTGCTTCTTGGATCGGAAGCAGAAAATAGGCACCCAAAGGGATCACACCAGCCAACAAATAACTCGCGCCCATAACACCCGCAGCAAACACGGGAGCACGATTTCCGGAGGGGGAACTTGCTCGTTCATGACGAATAATTTGCCCTAGCCAACGCTTTCGCTGAACCTCCACCGCCTGCAAGAGCGCTTTTCTTGATTCACCTCCTATCCCCTCCTGATTCAACGCTGCATACACGGGACCCCTGCCGGCTCCCTGTTCCTTCATGAGCCTGTCCCAATCATGCTCATGCTCTTGGAGCCAAACCTCACCTTCTGATTTAGAAGAAAGGTAGCTTCCTGCCGTCATAGATGTTGCCTCCGCAAAAAGCAAAACAATTCCGGACAAAATGACAATGTATGTGCTCTGCGTCCCCACCGCAATTCCCGTGATCGCCCCCAACGTCGAAACAAGGCTGTCTTCTACACCAAAGACAACCTCCTCAACAACGTGTCGTAATTGAAACCGTTTCCCCCTTGCCATAAAAACATTCTATCACGTTCGTTCACCTCGCGTTATTTGCCACAAAACATCTACTAGAACCTCTCTATCAAAAATAATTCAAACGATCCAAAACTCGTAAGCGGGCCCGTTACAACCGCCAAGAGGTTCGTCAATAGTAAAAATCCAATCACTATGATTAAGTAAGCCGCTGCGGTGTGTATGGTTTGTTGAAGGCGCTGTGTCTTGCGAATCCATGGCATGAGTTTATCTAAAAACAACCCTAATACAAAAAACGGCGAAGCAATTCCAAGGCCATAAGACAGCATCAACAGAGAGCCCTGTCCGAGCGTCTCTGCCTGACTCGTCCACAACAAAATAACCGCCAAAACAGGACCAATACATGGCGTCCATGCAAAACCAAACGTTAATCCTAGAATAAAGGCATTTACGCCCTGATACTTGGTGAGTTGTTTTTGTATGGAAAACTTGTGTTCTCTATAGAATGCCGGGTGCTTAAAGACCCCCAATAAAGAGAGTCCAAGAAACATCAATACCAGTCCGCCGAGCCTTGCAAGAAGCATCTTGTGTTGCGCCAGTAGAATTCCAATGGATGTTGCCGAAAGTCCCAATAAAAGAAAAATTGCGAGGAAGCCGAGAACAAACAAAAAAACATAATAGAAGATCTTTTTACGATGCTCTTGCACATCTGCATCCGATGACCCAACGCCTGTAAAATATCCAACATAGGCCGGTAAAAGCGGAACAACGCATGGGGCAAAAAAGGAGGCTAGCCCCGCCAAATAAGCGATCCCAAAAGAGATGTGATTGCCATCTAATAACATAGTTTACTCAGTATAGCAGCTGTTGCGCAATAATCCATTGTTAAACAGTAAATTGACACGACCGTGTCTTTAGCTTAATATCCTTCTCGCAAGCGTGTGTTGATAAACATTCTAGTGTGGCTTTGTGGCGCGATAGCCAAGTGGTAAGGCAGGGGACTGCAAATCCCTTATCGTGGGTTCGATTCCCGCTCGCGCCTCCACAAAAAATACTCATCCTAGATGAGTATTTTTTATATGCTTTCCTCCATTTATATTTCCACCTCCACGGCGGCAATGGGCGGCGCCGCTTCTACCTCCAGTAGGACGTTCCCTGCAGAAATTGTCTCTCCTGTTTCTACAAGTGTAAGCAGGGCGGAAATAAGATATTCTCCCGGCCCAGGCAGTGTCCATACCTGCGTCTCAATAAACTTTGTTGGATTAACCGTTACTCCTACGAGCGACCCTCCCCCTGTACGAGGTCCTACAAAATACTCAATCTTTTGATAAAGGTTTGGGTTGTCCAATTCAACGCGAATGGTGTAGGTGGGTTCTTTGGCCACAATAATCTGACCCGGTCGTGGATCTACAATTTGCACGCTTCCCAACTCTCCGGAAGGAATCTGGATAGACGCCGTTGCCGTTCCTTCGTTCTCTACATCATCAAATGCAACAACGCGCAACGTTCGCTCCCCCGCTAAGATAAACGATGGGATCGTGACGTTTATCCTGTAAGGGGACTTACCGGTAGCGCCGAGATAAAAACCATCCACGTAGACCTCCACCCGTGAAATTTCACGATGTGCGGAAACGCGTGCCTCTACCGTAAAGGAGCGTGATCCAAGGTTTCCGTCTGTCGGCTGTTCAATCCGAATGTCCGGAATATTGCGCGCAACGTGTACATCGTCAAATTCCGTAGGAGGCTGCTCATTCACAAACGTTTCACCCAGCTCAACCATTTGTCGTACAACCCAATCCTGTACGGCCGCTTCCCAGTTTGAGTACTGAGGGTCTGTAGAATCAACACCCGGCACAGGACCCGTGATATTCTGTCGATCCACATAGAACAGAATAGAATGGTGCGTCACGTACGTTTTTTGCTCTCTTAATCTCACGGGCGTCTCGTCCGTTGCAAGGAGCCCCGTAATGCGATCAATGGTCAATGTTTGCGTGTTCCCGATCTCTCCATCCAAGGCCGGCTTGCCTAGTTTGGGAATAGCTGGACCGTTAAACACTTCTACGGGCTTGCCTGTCAGATATTGGCGCATAACAGCATTCCAAATTGGGCCCGCAACAGACGACCCACCCGCACCGCGCGCCATCTTGCTGTTGTCGTTATTTCCTCCCCAGACACCCATGGCAATAGACGGCGTGTATCCCATAAGCCAACC
>DOMJ01000044.1 GCA_003509895.1 Candidatus Uhrbacteria bacterium
TCCAAATATTCAAACATGTGCCGATCGGCACATGTTTGAATATTTCTTCATTAAAGCTTTAATGAATGTTTAATGGTATTTCTTGCAATTTCTTAAAACCTCCTGTTTCAAAACACGGACGATCGGCACATGTTTGAATATTGAGGATTCGTATGAGTGTGAGATGTATGGATCAGAGCTGGATCTTATCAGATCCAGTCTTCGTCCCCGATAACGCAGTGCTTGAAGATGAGTGTATTTGACGAAGGAGTTCAGGCAATGTTAGGAGCGAGGAGTTGTGCAAAAAATATGGGACAAGTCGGCGCCATGCTTACAAGACCTTATCTCTGACAAGCTGTCTTCTGCGTGCGAACGCACGCAGAGTGGCGTGGCCTGCCGAGTCACTTATTTTTGCACCACTCCGAGCGACCCCTTTTTTCTCTTCTCTTCACGCCATCTGGCAATCGCCGCATGGTCTCCTGACAATAACACCTCCGGCACGTTCCACCCTTTAAACTCCTCCGGCTTTGTGTATTGCGGATATTCCAACACACCTTCTGTATTATGCGACTCATCGGCCAACGTCTCGTTATTCCCCAAAACACCAGGAATATTGCGCACAATCGCATCCGTCATAACCAAGGCCGGCAACTCCCCACCGGTGAGTACGTACCCTCCAATAGAAAAGGATTCGTCCACAAAGTAATCCTCCACTCGCTGATCCACCCCCTCATACCTCCCGCAAACAAAAATAAGATGATCGTACTCCTTGGCGAGCCTCTGTGCGTCTTTTTGCGTAAACATCTTGCCCGCAGCTGACGTCATAATCACATGCGTCCCCTTCCGCTTTAAAAACGGTTTAAGTTTTTTAAGTGCATGGTAAATTGGCTCTACTTTCATCACCATACCAGCACCTCCACCGTACGGCGTGTCGTCCACTTGTGCATGCTTTCCTTCCGCAAAATCACGCAGCTGCACCGCTTCTAACTTTGTCCCACCTCTTTGCGACCTGCCCAAAATAGATCCATCTAAATACGGCTGCACCATTTCCGGAAATATCGTCAAAATTTGAATCTTCATAAGGGTAATAATGCTCTTAAAAGGTCTGCAGCCTTTTGATGGCGCTCCCAATCTGATTGATTTGGTTTGAGTTCCTTTTGGTGAATATCGAGTCTTGGCACAATCAAGGAAAAAATCTCTGCGTGTTGAGCGATCCCCTTTGGCTCAATGTGACCGAGTTCCAACAAAGAATCGGCGGCGTGATACCGAGTTAAATAGCCGGGTGCGTGAGCAACACGCTCCAGCAGAGCGTCAACAACATCTGTATCTATCGGCAAATGGCGTGCGGCAATTAATGTGTCTAGTGCGTAAATACCCCTATCTCCCGTAATAGACCCGATGATCATCTCTCTATACATCGCTTTTTCTTGATCTGTCGCCTGTCTATTATGGTCAAGAAGAAATTGAGCCAATGCCGCCATGTAGCCCCCTCTTTCTCCTTGATCAAATACGGATAGAATCACTTGTACTCCCTTTTGCGGATCAAATACCTCCCATGCCCGAATAGCATCTGCGTCTCTTTCCTGGGTAACACCGCGCATCAGCATTTTTTCCGTCTGTTGCCGCTCCTGTGGGTCTGTAATGGCACGTATTCGCTCCGTATCCGGCCCACCCTCATGCCAAACCATGTATGCCGGCCCAAAGACACGTTCTCTAAACGCCTCGTAGGTTTCCTCCTCCCCTGTTTGCTGTCTTGGCATAGATCCGTTTGACGTGTAATTCCTCTCTATACTATCATGCTTAAACTGACAAACGTCAGAGAGAATCTTAATAGACGTAACGAAACGATATGGCTGAGCAAGATCAGCAGTTTGTAGAGGACGTGGTGAAAGCCATCGTCAACCATCCAAACGATGTGCGAACAGAGCGCACGGTGGATGAGCGTGGGGTGCTTATTACCTTGCACACCAATCCGGAAGACATGGGGTATGTGATTGGACGCAGTGGTCAAACCGCACGATCCATTCGAACGCTTTTGCGCATTGTTGGCGCAAAGAACAATGCCCGTGTGACCCTCAAAATCATTGAGCCGGAAGGATCCACCCATCGCCGACGAGACGAGATGGAGCCGGAAGCACAAAAAGATGAGGTAGGATTGGATGACGATATAGACACATCAACCGTTGATGATCTAACCATCTAGTCATGCAACTGCTACAAGACCTGCACGCAAACGTGCGGGTTTTGTTTTTGTTGCGTTTTTTCTTGACAACTTCGTTTGCCATTCTGTATGCTTGTTTTTGTGAAACGAGCTTCGGCTCAGACAACGAGCTTCGGCTCAGAAAGGAGTCGGCCATGCTGGCCAACTTGCCGGTCGACGGGCAGTTCATCGCGATCGGAGGACACCTCTCCTCCCCCATCGACGGGCAGTGCCCGTCCCTCGTCTCGACCATCTGATCCCTCGTCAACCTCTTCTTCGGCCGACGCCCCACGGGCGTCGGCCGAACTCTTTTTATAACAGCTTTTATTGAATATTTTGAGCCACAACCTCGCTCATACCAATACTTCTTTAACCAGCTTCCTCTCGCCTTTAAGAATCCTTGACAAGTTTTTCCGGCTGTATTACAATTCCGTCGCATTGGAGTGATTCCTCTACCGACCTCATTCGGCCCTCTGCCAACGGTAGTTGAATATCGTCAAGGATCATTACAAGGAAGTAAAGTTGAAGATCTCCGTATCTCATGAGGTTCGCCTCAAATATCTATGGATGACTTCAATCTTTCACAATTGTGCATTACGTGATTGTAACGTCTATTTCAAAGTCCTTCTCCTACTCCGAGAAGGCAACTGACAGATATTTATTGAATGGTTAATTTATTAAACATTCGTAAGTGTTTATCTGAGAGTTTGATCCTGGCTC
>DOMJ01000002.1:0-5354 GCA_003509895.1 Candidatus Uhrbacteria bacterium
TTGGCTGTTCGCCAATTAAAGCGGCACGCGAGCTGGGTTCAGAACGTCGTGAGACAGTTCGGTCTCCTATCCGCTGTGGGCGTCGATGACTGAGGGAGCCTACCTCTAGTACGAGAGGACCGAGGTGGACGAACCTCTAGTGTACCAGTTGTTCTGCCAAGGGCATCGCTGGGTAGCTATGTTCGGTCTAGATAAGCGCTGAAAGCATCTAAGCGCGAAGCTATTCCCAAGATTAGTCATCATTATAGACCCGTTCGAGACGAGGACGTTGATAGGCTCTAGGTATACGCATGGCAACATGTTTAGCCGAGGAGTACTAATAGGTCGAGCTCTATTACCACACAGAGCTGTTTGTTGACGTTTGTGGGCGAATCCTGTATAGGATACCTATAAACGTGGTTACAATTTCTTTACTTAACTCTTCCTTGTATGATTGATTGTGTTCTCAGGAGCACGATCGTTACAATTGGAGATCATTAGACCTGTTTGAATCAGGCGAGGCACTACTCAACGTGTCCTGTCTGCCGGTTCAAACATGCCTGGTGATCTCAAGCAAGAGGGTCACACCTGTTCCCATCTCGAACACAGAAGTTAAGCCTCTTAGCGCCGATGATAGTGGCTTTGCCGCGAAAGTAGGCCATCGCCAGGACAAAATATCTCACCCTCGGGTGGGATTTTTTGTTTTACATTCTGGCCCTCGCGTTCGGCGGGCACGTTGTTTTAAAATACTAATAGGAACGTATTGCTGTTCGCATTTTTTTATACGGGAAACTGTGTTAAGGTGGTGCAGACCGCCAACATAAACGGCGAGAAGGGGAATCGATGCCGAACGTGAAGATTGATGGACTCCCATGGAACTTGCCGACGGTGCTCCTGAGCGGAGTACTCGAAGGTCTTGAGCGGCAGATCAAGGACGTCATGGCGGGTGTGAGGGGTTTGGGCCTAAGTAAGGAGGTTGTGGCTGTATTCCTACACGGGAATCAGCTGATTCCATCTCCAGGGATGACGCGCAAGGTGGTGGTGACCATCACGGATCTCTTTGTAGAGGTCACTGGAGCGGACGACATCAAGAGACGACGCACTCCGCAGTTGTGCCAGGATCTCGCCGAGTGTCTGGCGAAGGTTTGTGACGCGTGGGTCAAGCAACACCTTTCGCCCAAGGCCTGGTGTGAGGTGATCGTGCGGACCATTGACGTAGAACAGGGAGGATACGCTGCCAAGGGTCCTCCGAAGGCGTAGAAACGAAGGATCAACATCACGTGGGCGGGGCCGACTGGTTCCCGCCTATCTTTTTATTCACATCGTGCTAAGCTCAAAGGGATCGCAGACCCTTTATAGAGGGAGGTAAGATGCCGAATATCCCATTTGCTATTCGTTGCATGGACCCTTCCGACGTGGAGGGGGTGATTGTGGTGATTGATCCGATGCACGATCGCCTCATTACGAGGCGTGGAGCCGAGAAGATTCAACGTGACTATCTACGCGAGCGGCTTGAGCAGTCGTTGCGCGTTGACTCGTGGACGGTGGTTGTGGTGGCGGCCCTTACGGAGGTTTGCAGAATAAACGAGTTTGTTGTTCTGCAGCCGGGAACGGTCATTGGCATTGGCGTGTTACAGAGGCTTCTGCTTGGTGGCGTGCGTGTGGTTGGAACGCATAGTTACCTTGCGCTGGATAGCATCGGCGACATGTCGTGGAACCAGTACCTTTTTGACGCGCTTTTTGACAGGATACAGAACATAAGTCAGAGTACCGATGACTGGTGTGATGACTTGGAGGAAGGTAATGATCTTCTTCTTCTCTAGCGCGGCCGTACGGGTCGCTCTCTTTTTGTTTTAATTAAACTGTGAGAAAATTGGTTGACTATGAAAGTACGTGTCCTTATTTTAGCCGGTGGCAAGGGAACGCGCATGGGGGCATCTGTCCCAAAAGCACTGGTGCCCATTTGTGGGAAGCCAATTATTGATTATATTTTAGATGCTGTTAAGACGAGTGGAGTGGACCCGTTGCCCGCACTTGTGGTTGGCCACGATTTAGAAGGCTTGCGCGCGCATGTTGGTGATCGCGCAGAGTTTGTGATTCAGCAAGAACAAAAGGGCACCGGGCATGCCGTGATGGTAGCGCAGGATCAGTTAAAGGATGCCGATGTTGTTTTGGTCAGTTACGGGGATCATCCATTTTATCAGGCACAAACGTATCAGCAAATTTTGGAGAAACATCTGTCCACGCATGCTACGATTACAATGTTGACTACGGTGTTACCAGATTTTGCTGATTGGAAATCGTTGTTTCTTCAATGGGGAAGAATTGTGCGTACCAACACCGGAGAAATCATTGACATTACAGAATATGCACTTTGTTCTGACGAGGAAAAGAAAATTACGGAGGTGAATAATGGGATGTATTGTTTTAATGGTGAGTGGCTCTGGAATAACATAGACCAACTTCGTGATGATAACGCAAAGAAAGAATTCTTTTTAACAGACTTAATCGAACTTGCCTTGCAGCAAAAGAGGATTGTGGAAACAGTTCATTGTGATCCGGAACAGGGCATTGGCGTCAATACTCCTGCCGAAGTCGCCATCGCCGAGTGTCTTGTGCAGGACGAGTTGCTCTAGCGATCACCGGAAGCAAAAACACCCTGACAAGCATCGAGGGTGTTTTTGTTCTATCCCGGGATAGAAGACTATTTCTTTCGTTTTGCAGCTGGTTTGCGCTTAGCGACCTTTCGCTTAGGAGCAGCTTTCTTTGCAGCTGGTTTGCGCTTAGCGACCTTTCGCTTAGGAGCAGCTTTCTTTGCAGCTGGTTTTCGTTTTGCAGATTTTTTTACTGGCATGTTGTTCACCTCCTTTCATGTGCTGCATCGTGTGCAGTCTCGCGTATGCATCTTAACGATGATCGACTCGCGGTGTTACGTGTTACGTAACGACAGATACATTATATCGTGCGCACGATGCAATACAACACGTAACGCGTTGTAGATGTGGATAACAGTAAATAAATTATTTTTTGCATCGCCGTGTGTAAGAGAAACATGTCGAGAGGTTACATGAGGTAGACGCGTTGCTTACACGAACTACTCTTGTATGAGTACTGGCGTACCCACGTCTGCCCAGTTGTAAACCCATGCGACTTCATTATAAGGTGCGTTTACGCAACCGTGAGACATTGGGTGACCCCAATTGCTGTGCCAGTATGCATAATGAATATAGTAGTACCGCGTGAATTCCAAATTATATTCTACGTTTGGAAGATTGTAGAGGAGATTTCCCGCTCGATCAAACCATCTATAATCAAGCCACCGGACTTTACGCATAACGGCAAATTCTCCCAACGGAGTTTTGGTAGGCCACTTTCCGGCAGAAATGAGAAACGTCTTGTGCAGCACACCGTGTTCATAGGCAGAGAGTCGCTGTTCGCTTATATCAACCATGATATGTTTATCCAATCGTACGTTGAGCACGGGAGAGGTTGTAACAGAGAGAAGTGTTTCTGGTCCTGTTGCGGCAATGAGAATGCGATCTGTTTCTTGTGCATCAAAACGAAAGGAATCAAACACCGGTTGACCGTCTGCACGAATCATTCGGACATGCGGACCACCGTGACCGTTTGGTGCAACACCAAACAGTTGATTACTGATTGGGAAAAGAGTTACACCGTAGGGATAGTTTTGATAGAGACGAAAGGGCTCGCCAAGAATGGCCTTACGTTGTTCTGTAAACTGTACGATGCGTGCTTCCGGCTCGCCAAATCCATAGCGGGCAACAACAAGTTCATCGCGACCATCTTCTGTTTGATCAATACGCGTCACAGACATTCCGGAGCGGTCGGCGGGATCAAAAGCAAAAAAATCTGTTACGAGTTCTCCCGTTTGAGAAAAAAGACGAATGTGCGGACCTCCCGTTAGTCCGGCAGCAGTCACAATCTCTCGTGTGCCATCGCCGTTGATGTCCGCCGTTGCAATATTTACCCCACCGGTGAACGTCGGATCGTAAGCAAAAAATTGTTGTTGCAATTCTCCGTACCCGTTGAATACGCGCACGTGTGGACCTGCGCCGACCATGGTGCCGGTAATAATATCTGCAATACCGTCACCCGTTACATCACCCAGGGCAAGCGTAACACCGGATTGCATTTGATTGTCGTAGGGTGAAAATGTGTGAATGAGCGTGCCATTCAACCGAAGAATAACAACGGTGGGCTGTTCGTTTAACCCGGACGAGACAACAAATTCATCGATGCCGTCGCCACCTAGGTCGGCTCGTGCAATCATTCCGATTTCTTGAAAAGGGAGATGAAGTTCTAGCGGCACGGGCGTCCCTTCAGAGAAATTGGAAACAGAAGGCGCGTTGGCAAAGGCCATTGATGGAAAGAGAATAAGAGCAAGACTGATGACTATAGATGGAGCGCGCATAGCTTGCGGGAGTTGTCTTGGAGATTGAGAATGTCCTCTTGTCTAAGGCCGTACTTGTTTAATTGCGATACATTCAACTCGCATAGTTGATTTGCAAGAACAATACCGTCGCGTGTTAACTTACTTATAACGTGGAAGGGGATGCGAGAAAAAACAGTCACGGGGTATAGGCCTTTTTGCTCAATGAACTTGGCGATACCTTCGTTTGCAGGATAATTCCAGGCCATAACCTTCATGTTGACGCACTCACTATAGATGCGAGCTGTATCGGTAAGTTGTGTATTGGTAAAGAGAGCACCCTCCACAGATGGGTCGCGTGCACAGAGGTCCAGATGCCGCGCGTGTACATAAAGAGCAACTTTTATCTCTACGCGCCCACCGGCGGTATTGCGATACTTTGCCTCTATGGCGCGGATTTCTCCCTCACGTTTTGCATACACATCTACCTCGTGTTCTACGCATTTTCCTAACACCATTTTTCCAACCTCGGTCTCCCAGCCGTACGCAGTAAGGAGACGAGCAAGGTAGTGCTCAAATGGAAATCCGGACGGACCGAGCTGAAACATGGAGTGCTTTAAATTAAAGCGAGCGGCACCAACGGGATCTATACTCTCCAATACATGCATCACGCGTGCGTGGATTTGTTGCGTAGAGGTTCCGGGTCGGATCATCCGCGGGATTGTGCTAAGCACTTCAGAGATTGCGGAAGCGGAAACGTGAGCACGCGTAAGAGCACTCTCAAGTTTTTCGCCGGTAAATGGCTGTACTGTTCCGTCGGATTTTCTGATGTCCATGTGCTTGCAGTATAGCAGAGTTTTTGTAAACTTCATTGAAGATTCTGTGTATGCTTGACCTAAAAAAAAGGTCATGTTATAGTCTTCTCGGCTTTTAAAATGGGCCTTTAGCTCAGCTGGCTAGAGCACCTGCTTTGCAAGCAGGGGGT
>DOMJ01000002.1:5485-7638 GCA_003509895.1 Candidatus Uhrbacteria bacterium
CTGCTTTGCAAGCAGGGGGTCGAGGGTTCGAATCCCTCAAGGTCCACCAAAAAACACTCACGTATGTGGGTGTTTTTTTTGTTGGGTTCGAACCAGAGGGGGCGACGGGGGAACTGGGTGTTCCCTCGTGGAGGAAACCTGCCTACCGGCAGGCAGGCATGAAAACCGAATGGTTTTAAAGGGCAAAGCGACGTGAGATTCCCTCAAGGTTCACCAAATGTTATCGTTGTTGAAGGTATAACTGATTTTCGTTAAACAATCATGCACGAACTCACGGGTATAGATACAGATGGCATGGATGCTCAATTGGCGGTATTTCTTGAACAAACACGATCTGGTCACAGGAGGAAATTTGACTTAGGAACATTCAATGGCACAAAAAGCGATTTGAATAAGGAAGTCCTAACCAGGATGACATCTGAGCACGTCGATAAAATCTCGGACGAAATGAAACAAACCCTAACAGCAGCAAAGGAATTGGCTTTTACATAGTCGCCATTTTGTATGCAAATGGTATTTTACATAAGTAAGCCAAAGACCTTTTGTGTGATAAGATAGACTCACTAAACGCATTTTTATGAAGGCAAAAGCATTTTCTCTTGTTGATCAGGATGGAGTCCAACGAGCGCTAAAGGATTATGTGGGGACATTTGTGCTCCTCTATTTTTATCCAAAAGACATGACGCCCGGATGTACGGTGGAAGCAATCTGTTTTAGAGACGCGCTCAATGATTTTAAAAAGGCTGGCGTGCAGGTATTGGGTGTGAGTGCGGACTCGGTTGCATCGCATAAAAAATTTGCTACGGCACATCAACTCAACTTTCCTCTTTTGTCTGATCCAAATAAAACCGCGATCCGGGCCTATGGCGTGGAAGCGGAAAAATCCATGTTTGGGAAAAAGTATATGGGTATTCTTCGCGACTCGTTTCTGATCAATCCTACGGGGCAGATTGTAAAGCATTATCAAAAAGTGAATCCTGCCAAGCATGCGCAAGAGGTCTTGGCGGACATGAAGACGCAGCAATAACGACGGATGTATGTCAGAAAAACCGAGTGGCTTTAAACCTGGAGACGTGCTGGATCAAGAAATAGAGGGAATGCCAGAGCAAGAAATGATCAGTAAGTACAAGCCGACCTTTCTTGGAATGGGAGGGGAGCAGATCGTTTTTGGTATTGAGGGGCATCCCAACGTCGTCGCAAAGGTACGCAAGCATACATTGGGAGAAGTAGTAAATTACAATCGTACAGAAGGAATATCAGACGAGGAACTACATCCGGCAGCACGAGCCTATTTAGAAAAGCAATTACGTCGTGAACAAGGAGCGCAAAAGTTACTCAAAACACATTTTCCTGGTCATACTCTTTTAGAACGTCAATATATTCAGCAGGTACCCGTGACGCGCCAAATGATGGAAGCGATCAAAGACCGTTGGTCGACGTACGACGAGTTAGCGGACGGTGTGCATCACCTTTGGACAACGGTTCGTATTCAAGAAAAGCTTCCTCCTGAGGCGATGCCAAATCAGGAGGCAATATCTCTTTCCTTTCAATACGTTGAACAACACTTTGACGACGACGAGGTAGACGCCTACGACAATCTGAATACCGTCTTACTCGATGGAGCACCGTTGGAGGATCCCGGTTTGTTGGAGGAGGTTCTCCCTCACGCGTTATTGGATGCTATGGATCAACACCCGGAATTAAAGCACCTTGTGTCTGAATTTGCAGAGCATGCTATTACGTACACGCAGGCTACGGGAGAAATGCTAGATCTTGCCGGAAGTTGGAACGTGACTGTTTTTGAGAAGGATGGAACGTGGGATTATGTGATGCCGGATGCCATCTATCCGGCCCGTGATTCTTATACACGCGGAGTATTCGGAATTGATGCGTTGCTTCATGGGAAGACGATAGAGGCGGGTAAGGAAAACACTGTTCTCAATACAATTTCCTATGCGCGGTTTGTGAATGCGCTCGCCATGGTGTCCGGTTCCTCTGCGCGGCTCAAGATTTTTGATCAACCAATTGCATCAAACAGTGAGGTGCTCTTACATCTGGCGAAAAGGGAATTGTCACGTTGGTCTCATCATGAAACAAGTAAGGATGGGGTCGTTTAACTGGTCAGAATCAAAAACAAAACACCCGACGATTCG
>DOMJ01000037.1 GCA_003509895.1 Candidatus Uhrbacteria bacterium
CATGTGCCGATCGGCACATGTTTGATATTTGGACACGATAGTAATTTTTAGGATCATCTGGATACCTGACCCCAAACTCTCAATAAAAACGAAACGCGCTCCAGGATTCCTGGAGCGCGTCGTTCGTGTTCTGATCTGACTCAACCCAGGACGGGGAGTCTGTTCTCTCGCGCGCGATCAGCATTGCGCGAGGTGGGGGTGGCCTCAGTCCTCGTTGTCGGTGGCCGCCGTGGGGCGGGGGACAAACCGCACAAACGGTCGTCCCTCCTTCCGCCCCAGGGGCCACCAGCCCATCAGGGAGAAAAAGGCAAAGACGCCTCCCCCTCCGATCAGGAGCGTTCCCACGAGGATGTAGGCCAGGGCCCACATCCCCCGAAGCTCGCCGGCGGGGTTGGTGCCTCCGCCTACTACCATCACCACCAGGCCCCAGAGGGCCAGTACCAGGGCGGGGATGAGGGCGTAGAGCCGCAACATCCCTGCGGAGGTGGTGGTGAAGGGTTCCTTGGCCACCTCCACCACCTTGATCTTTTTGGTGGGGATCTTGTAGAAGATCGGCGGAGTGCTGCCGACAGCTCCCAGCCCCAGCTTCTGCTTGGGCGGCGAGGACGGGGTTACTACCGGAGTGACCGGCGTGGGTGCCGCTGCTGCCGGCGCCAGGAGGGCGGCGCACTGTCGCGCCACCCATGCCCGTCGGACGGCCTCCGTCTCGCCGCCGCCAAATGGCCGGCGGAGGCAGACGGCGGTCTCAATGTCCCCCTGAAGGCCCTTGGCCGCCTCCACCCAGGCGAGGGGGTCTGGGTTGGGGTCGGTCTCCGGGGTCACCTTGTAGTGACCCCTGGAGACCTCATCCGGACCGGGGGCGACCCCCGTGCTCCGCCAAAGCGTGAATCGATCGGCCATTTGGCCTCCTCTCCGGGCGTTTAGCCCTGTTTTTCCTTTGTTTGTTGGGCTTCTCACATCCTGTGTGAGCTGCCCACCATACCAGAAAAAGCAGGTTTTGTCAATGAGATGGGGTTTTGTGTGTGGGTTGACAAAAGAGCTTTTTTCTGATACATTTGGGCGTTATTCCTCTGGAATAGCCACGGCTCCAGCCGTGTTGAACCGTTCTCTAAAATTGAAACGCGAAAGCGTACGAGACACCCAACACGGAAGGAGCCAATAATGGCACCCAAGAAGACCCCGTCCCCTGCCGTCCCATTTTGGAGGACGGTGGAGGACATGATCGGCCAGCAGGTCGGTCACGCGGCAGGCAAGGGCCTGTCGCACCTCCACATCATCAGCGTGCTCGTGTCCATGATGGACGACAAGTTCCTGGCGGCTCTCAAGCTCGCCGGGCCGTCTCTGACGGCCGGCGTCGGCAAGACGGCGTTCCAGGTTCTGAAGGGCCGGATCCCGGTCCTCAAGAACCTCGCGGATCCCGTTCTGGAGGAGGCCATGGAGGGCCTTCTCAACGGATTCTTCTACAACCTCTCCAAGTTCCCCGGTGCGGGTGCGACGGACGCGCAGGCGCGTATGGCCCTGTTGGCTGCGGCTAACGAGTCCATGATCGCGCACGCCCCGGTCTCCGGGGGGGCGGTCAAGCCCGGCAGCTTTGTGCTGTCAGACGCCGTGCTGGAGAAGCTCGAGGAGCGTTACGACGAGGACTCCGTGAAGGAGATCCTCGCGTGGTACTGCCACGGGGTCAGCTGCCTCGCAAGGGCAGCCCTGGACATGAACGTCCAGGACAGCCTCGCCGTGGAGGCCGGGATGGCCTTCAACCACGGCGATTTCTCGAGCGTGGTCTCCGTGATCACGTTCGTGGAGACGGCCAAGAAGCACCAGGGATCCTTTGAGGATCTGGTGTACGCATGCGCGGCAGTGGTCCAGGCCAACACCGCCGCCGACCACAGCGGCATGCGGACCACGTTCATGGCGCGCCGCTTGTTGGCGCGCGGCCTCAACTGGCTCGGGGTCAACGGGACCCGCCAGAACTTCATGAACGTGGTGGGGCACTGGATCGCCCCCGGACTGCTCAAGGACGGGCAGTTCGTGGCCTTCCTGCTCGTGACCTGGGCCGTGGCCTACGTTGCCACGGCGGTTCCCTGGTTTTACGCCGCCTCCAACGGCAGCGTCGTGGGGATGTTTGTCCTCGCGTCGCTAAACATGATCGTGACCCAGTTCAGCATGAAGCTGCTGGGTCTGGTGGTCGGCGTCCACACGGCCTTGTACCGGGCCGTGTTGGGCGTGCTGGGTCAGGGGGGCGAGAGCAGCGATCGGCTGCCCGCCCTCCAGGCGTTCCGGGCACAGGCCTCCAGCCCCCTGCTGGTGGCAACGGTGCTCAACTGCGCGCTCCTGTTGTTCTTGGGGGCGACCCCGCGTGCCTTCAACGGCACGCTCATGATCCTGATGGCGACCATCGCGGCGTCGAGCCTGATTAGCCTCTGGGACATGGCCAAGACGAGTCATGCCAGACAGTTGCTTGATGCGGGGATCAAGTACCTCCTCCCCGTGCTCCTTGTGGCCATGGCGTGGGACGTCTGGGACGCCTACACGCAGAGCCAGCTCCCCGGCCGGGGGATGCGGCTCATGGGCCACGTCCACGACAGCTGGAGTTGGGCGACCAACTTCAGCATGGGACAGGCGGTTACGGGGGGACTTACACTCCTCCTCGTCATCGCCGTTGCTCTCGCCCTCAAGCAGGGCAAGGTGTGGCACGCGATCGCCCTCGTGGTGATTGCGGTCCCCCTCTCGTGGATTGTAGACTGCTCTGTCTCGGCGCCCAAGCGCGCCGAGGACGCACAGGAGCAGAGGGCGCAGGAACACGCCCTCCAGCTGGAGACCCTCCGGGTCCAGCGGGAGGTGGCCGAGGCCGGGAAGACGACGATCATCGTCGGCGATCCGGTGCTCGCCATGCGTCAGCTTGGCGGCCCCACCCGCCAGGCGGACATCGCCCTGCGGGTGCCTCGCGAAGGCTCGGCTGCAACCGAGCGCGAGGAGATCGTCCAGATCGAGGAGGAGGAAGAGTGGGAGGAGGATCTCGAGACGTTCGAGCCAGAGCGGCCGAACATCAGAGAGATCCTCCGCGAGCGGGAGGAGAGGGCACAGCGTACGGCACACAACCGTCCGCGGCCCTCCTCCCGCCGCACGTCCGCCCACCACCACCGCGCGCAACGGAATGCGCGTAGGTGATGTCAACCCCGGTGCAACGCCGGGGCTAGGACGCAGGTTGCTTGGCACCTAGGACCCAAAGCTCAAGCACTCACGAAGACAACCACCCTCGACCAGTCCATGGTCGAGGGTGTCTTCTTTTTTTACAAAAAAACACCAGCCTCGCAGCCGGTGTTTACAATGAAATGAAACCTACACTTGAGACGCGGTAAGTAACTGACTGATGGCGAAGTTGGAAATCGCGAAGGCGGACAAGATAATAATGATTCCAATCACGCCCTGTACGATCATTGTCTGTGCCTTGGTAACCTTTGTAGGATCTCCTTGCGCCGTCATCCAAATGTAGCCTGCATAGAGCGTAATCAAGAAGAAGATGATTCCCAAAAGACCAAGGAGCACGTTTACGATGTTTCCAATGGTGTTAAAGATTTGATCCTCACCACCGCCTCCAATAGTGGTAATGTCTGCCGTTTGATCAAGGGCGCTCGTTGGAACTCCCGGTTCAAAATCTGCACGCGCCGGAAGAGCAAGAGCCAAGGTGCCAAGAAGAAAGAAACTTGTAAGAAACGAGATAAGAATTTGTTGTGTGCGTGACATAGAGTGATTATTAGGTGAGGTTCAAAGAGGATATCTTAGAGAGTTGGTGTTGTGGCGACGTCTAATTGTGTAACCACGAAGTTGGTTATGGCAAACGCCGAGAGCAGAATCAGGAGGCCAATGGTGGCTGTGGCGAGAATGTCTTGTGCTTTCTTTACTTTGGTTGGATCGCCCTGCGCCGTCATCCAGATAAATCCTGCATAGACGAACAGGATAAACACGAGGAGTCCGGACAGCCCTACAACCACATCAATTATTTTTCCAATCAGGACCGGAAGAGATATTGGTGTTGTGTCGTAGTACGTTGCCGCCGCCGTGGCTTCTAACCCTGTTGTTTGGGCGTTGATAGCCGCCAAAGCAGGCGATGCGAGCGTAAGACCAAGTAAGAGAAAGAACGACATGCCCGCCAACAACAGATGTTGTTTGGTTGCGGTCATAACGTGAGAGGACGACACGTCATCTGCTCACGTCAGGACCCACGAGGGGCGCCCCTCCCACGCGGGAGGGGCCAAGGGAACTATTCAGTGATTGAATCTGCCGTTGCGTTAATAAATTCAGTAATAACGAAGTTGGTAATGGCGTATGCGGAAAGAATGATGGCAAGACCAATGGCTCCGGCAACAATAATTTGTTGTGCTTTTTGAACCTTTGTCTCTGTTCCACCGGCGGTCATCCAAATAGCACCACCGTAGAGAATAATGAGGACGGCCACAATTCCCAAGAATCCAAGTAACACGTTGATAATGTTACCGATGGTGGACTTAAGGTTTGCCTGTCCAAGACCGGTGGCTCCGGTAAACTCATCACTCAACAAATCGTCTGCCGTAATGGTAGAAGCTGCCTGTGCTTGATCTACAAGCGCGGGAGCAGCCATAGAAACAGCAACCGTTCCACCAAACAAGAGAGCAGCGATTGCAAAGGGGGTAAGAATGTTTGTGAGAGCGAGACGTACGTAAGACATAAGGTGTTTGTTTTAAGACAGCTTAGGCCGCTGTCGCGCCACCAAGCGTGTTGATGACGAATGTTGCTAAAATATTTGCCGCGAAAATAACCGCGAGACCAATGACCGCCCAGAGGAGCGTGTCTCTACCGGATTTAATTCTGTCAGGTTTGCCTGCAGCCGTCAACCAAAGAAATCCACCCCACACCACCATTGCAAGAGCGAGTGATCCGGTAATCCCCAAGACCGCTTGGATCACAAATCCCACAAGCTGCGGAATGGTGCGACTACCGAGCGGATTGTAGAGTTGAACGGCAAGAACCGTGTTTGGCAGCAGACTCAGACCGATTAGGATGAACGTGTACTTAATGCGATGCATAGATCAGGGAAGTTGTTGAATGAAGCAGGTGCCCGTGGCATCTGTGGTGTCGCAACAAACGCCGGCTACGCACATAAACCCGGGACCACACGCCTTACCGGAGTTCATTTGCGCAGTGGGTGGACTTGGTGCGCCGCACGTTACAAACTCGGCACTTCCTTGGCTGCTTGCATCACCGCCTCGCAAGACATTCACCCCGTATTGCACGCCGGAGAAGGCCCCAAAGACAATCATGAGACCAATAAAAGCGGAGACAAACATCTTGGTAGCCTTGGTTACCTGACTTGAGTCGCCTCTGGCCGTAAGATAGAGAACACCGCCCCACACAATAACGACCAGCAGAATGATACCCACCATTCCCATAAGGATATCGGCAAGATTGATAAAGAGCTGGAGAGCGCAATCAAGACCTAGGGACGCGTCGGGACCTCCCGGTTTTGTGGCGCAAAGTGGAATAATCCCATCTGCCAGTACGCCCGTTCCCGTTGATTGTCCGGGTGTGACCGGGATTGTGGGGTTTGCGGCAAGGACCGTTTGAATAAAGGGGATCATAGGGTTTGGTTCACTTCATTTTGAGCAATGCCAAGTGCCTCCTCTATGGTGTGTGTTCCGGACACGACACTATCAATCATTTGCTCCATGGCTTTTTCTGCGCTCGTTGCGTCGTTTCCATTGTACCAAGCCTGTGCGGACAACACCTGATCGGCAAAGACGGAAAGACGAAAGTCTTCATTTTGTTTGAGCACCAGACTGCGGAGGGCGGTTGGTTTTTTGGCAGAGGAAAGAAACGCGTCTACATTATTCTCATCTGCAGCAAATTGAATAAAGTCCCATGCCCAGTCCGAGTGGTCGCTCTTTTTGGATACAGTCTCAATCCAGAAATTGGCGTAATTAATGCGTGCGCGAAGATCTTCTGTGATCTGTGGCATGGTGGCAAGGTCAATATTGAGTTTCTGCGCCCGCGCCTTGATGAGTGGATCGTGGTAACTGTAGCCAAAGAAGAACGCTGTTTGTCCTGCGACAAATGCATCTAAACTGTTCGTGAAGCTTTTATCCCAGGTGTAGGCTTCCTTGGTTGGATTGGCAAAGTCGGTATAAAAACGAAGGGCATCGGCAGAGGGAAGACTTCTACCGCCTGCGCCGGAGACCGTCTCTGCAAAACGTGCTTCGCCACGGGCATCACTCATTTGTGCACCGCTTTGCATCATAAGGAGAGAGAGAATATCTATGGATCTCTCCACATTGCTTCCGGTTCCGATGGCCGCACCGGATTGTGCAATACCGCCGCTCGCGTTGTACTTGGTAAGCTTTACGGCGTCCTCCAAAAATTCATCCCACGTTGCAGGGGGTTGTGGAATGCCGGCGGCGTCCAGAATATCTTTATTGTAATAGAGCGCAAGCGTATCTACAGACAAAGGAAGGCCGTAAATGCGATTTTTTGTGCCGGTTGCATCGGTTGCCGGATAGACCACGTATTCCGGCACGACCTGTACAAATGTATCGTTTAACTCTCGGAGGGAGAGCGTTTGTTCTGTGCGGAGAGCCACCACAAGTTCTTTTTTGAGCGTTCCTTTTAACTCCTGATAGGTGAGCTGCACCGTGTCGGGCATGGGTGTTATGAGATCGGTGTACCCTTTCATCCACGTATTATGAACCGAGAAGACGTCCGGCCCGCGATCTTCTGCGAGTGCACGGATCAACTCGTCCTCATATTCTTCAAATCGTAATTTGCGATAGTTGATTTTTACGTTTGGGTGAATACGACGGTACGCCTCTATAAGAGGGTCAAACGTGTCCTGACTATCAAAAACTCGCCAGACGGTTAGCTCCACCGGTTGAAGAGCTTCTTGTGCCGCAGAACTTCCACCCCTACACCCAAGACCCGGAAGGATGGCGAGCCCAATGCTTAATAAGGATAAGAGCCAAAGACGTGATCGCAACATACGTGCCGATTGTTCATTCGTTTCAAAAGATAAATCTATTATAGCGGATTTTACAAAAGGGCGTGTGGGTATGTTTGCAAAAACACCCGATGACTCGGGTGTTTTGCTGTTTAAGATTTCTCTATCAGTGACTTCATGTAAGCGAGGATGTCGTCTTTCATGTCTGTATGCTTGAGTGCGTAGGCCATGGATGTTTTTGCATACGCGAGGTTTGTGCCGCAATCCCACCAAATACCATCTAAGATGCGGGCGTGCAGGGAGCCTCCTGTTTTGATATAGGAATCAAAGGCGTTGGCAAGACGAATCTCGCCGGAGGCATCTCGCGGTTCGTTTTTGAGTACGTCCATATATTCTGCGGTAAGGATCTCTCTTCCAATATGTGCGTAGGTAGAAGGAGCATCTGCTTTGGCCGGTTTCTCCACAAATTTACTTACCTTCCACGCCACATCGCTTACAGGCTCTCCATCAATAACACCAAAACGCTCCACGCGATCAATTCCAACGTCTTCCACTAATGTTACGCATCCGCCGAATTCATTGTATACCTCCATAAGTTGGCCAATGGCAGGGCCGGATGCTCCCTCTATTAGATCGTCGCCATAACAAACAGCAACTGCCTCACCTTTATCTATAAAGGGAGCCGCTGCCAAAAGAGCGTGCCCGTCGCCGAGTGGCTTGTCTTGCCTTACATAGGCAAAGTTGGCGAGCTTACCAATGCGTTTTACTTTATCAAGCAGCTCTGTTTTACCGGATTGTTCTAAACGATATTCCAACTCAAAGTTACGATCAAAGTGGTTCTCAATGGCCTCTTTTCCGTTGGAGGTAACAAAGATGATGTCCTTAATACCGGCATCTACAAATTCTTCCACGATGTATTGCAAAATCGGCTTGTCTACAATGGGGAACATTTCTTTTGGCATAGCTTTTGAGGCGGGGAGCGAACGGGTTCCCATGCCGGCAACAAGGAAGACAGCTTTTGTGATCGGTCGTTTTTTCATAGAGGGTTGAATCAATAGGTGAGGGGATGATTTCATATTTTTTGAGTCGCGTCTAGCAGGGATCACGATTGACCATGGCCTTTGTTTGTGGTAGGTTTGTGCTCGTTACAGAGTTGGGTGGTTCTCATTGGGTACGAGGCGTACTTACAGAGGTTTGATGCAAGAAGACGCGAGTTGTTTCTCAAGTCAACGGAGGGGAGAAGGTTGTTTTGGCAACAGTACCGAGATATCCTTCAACAATAATACGGAGAGGTGCCAGAGTGGTCGAATGGGCTTGACTCGAAATCAAGTGAGCTACGCAAGTGGTTCCGAGGGTTCGAATCCCTCCTTCTCCGCCAGGACAATTTCTTATCGTGCAACCCACTTACCTCAGGCGAGTGGGGCGACCGATAGGGATGTGTCCTATTACAAAATGACTCCAGTACGGAGTCATTTTGTTATGAACGCTCTTCGCGTTCCCACTTCTACTTTTTCCTGAAAACGATTATGTTTCTTGCGCCCTCATTAGGCTTCTTCTGTAAGTCGAAATCACTGCATGACGTAACATGTTCCCACTGATTAGTTTGTTCCGCCTGGGTGATAAATTCATCGGCAGTATAAATCTTCCGTACTTCCGAATGCTCAAGTTGTTTCTTTATTCCGTCATCGTCAATATCGAGAGTGATTTTTCCGCTCATTAACTTCTCGCTTTCATTAATCCATACAGGATCATAAGTGGTCACTACTTTTATTGATCCCTCCTCCATCTCCCATGACTGTTTATGCACGTCTTCCGGATAAAAGCTCACAACACTTTCGAGCACGTATAAACCACCACTCTGCAAAGTTGCTGCGACGGAATCCAGATGCTGTTTTAGTTCACGATCACTAGTTATGTAGAGGGAACCTAGAAAAACAAGCACGCAATCCACCGACATCGGAAGAGAAAATTTTGTCATGTCTCCCTTTATAACTTCCGCAGAAAGACCAAGATTTTTTATCTTGCGGTCAACATAGGTAATCATCTCATCATTCAACTCGAGGCCTACATATCGATAACCCCGTCTACATAATTCTTCAATGTGCGGACTATTACCTGATGCTAATTCAAGAAAAGTTTGCACCTTGACCTTCGAATACTGCGCGATGAGCATCTCAAGAAAATTGGCTTCAGCTTGAATATCACGAAAAGCAAAAGCGATTTCGTAATATTTCGGATTATCGTAAACAATCATAATTTTCAAAATTGGATTTCTTTTATCTTTTTGTAGACTTCGTCCGTACTTAGATTCATTACATCAATAAGTTTCGCCTGCATGCGTTCTTCCTTGAACCTATTCATTTTTTCCCAAAACAATTCACATTTTTCAGGGGTAAGGAGACCGTTTTCACGCCAGCCTCGTGCATGAGTTCGTTCCATTACGAAATTTTTTGATGCCCACAAAATACATTCCTGAATACCGGCTCCGTATTTTTCAGCGATCGCTCTATATGCATCAAGAATGTTGGCTCGTAAAATAAGTTTTTTGAGAATCACGTCTCGATCCGACTCAAAACATGCCAGTACGATATTTTTCCCAATGACATGACTCATCGTCTCGCTTTCTTCAGGATTCTCACGGTAGTGACTAATATAGCGACGTTGCGCATCAATATCCAGTAAAAACGACATCGGCATGTCTTCGTGTAGCATTTTGGCCACGGTGCTTTTCCCAATACCGGAAGGTCCGTTGATAATAATCAGCTTCATATTTGCAGTAATCCTATCAAAGTATCTAGATCCGTCCCAATCCTAATGTTCAGGCTGACACGACTTCCTGTAATAAAGTGATTTTCCTATTCAAATACACCAAT
>DOMJ01000022.1:0-1628 GCA_003509895.1 Candidatus Uhrbacteria bacterium
GGGCGTATAGCTCAGTTGGTTAGAGCGCCACATTGACATTGTGGAGGTCTCCGGTTCGAGTCCGGGTACGCCCACCACGTCGTTCGCGAATGACGTGGCATACCATTTTATAAATTGAGATACCTTGTCTCTTCTCCCTATCAAATTTTGTACGACACGAAATCGGAACGGGATCGATGTAAGAAAGATTTTTTCTATGCAAAGGATCAAGGACACATTTTTAGATCGTGTTGAAGAAACACTTTTATTGAAGGGATTGGAAGTTTTAGAAATTGGATGTGGCGATGGTTCTCGGTCCGTTGCGATTGCGGGCCGCTGCAAACATCTCACGGCGGTGGAACCGGATGAACGAAAGCTGAAACAGGCGGCGGCGCGACAGATTCCCAATGCAACGTTTAGCGTGGGGTCGGCAGAAAAGCTCTCGTTGAGCGATCACGTGTTTGACGCCGTTATTTTTACTCTTTCTTTTCATCATATTGCAGAAGACAAAATGGAAATGGCCATTGATGAGGCGGTGAGGGTTGCGCAAAAATTGGGTCACATTATTTTTCTAGAGCCAACCGAAGACGGAACGTTTTTTGACGCAGAAATACTATTTGATGCCTGTGACGGAGATGAGCGAAAAGAAAAACGTGCGGCCTATAAGGCAATGATGAGCTACACAAAATTGGAAGCCGTGAGAGAAGTCGACGATGAAACAGTGTTGAAATTTGATTCTACGGAGGATTTTATTGAATCCATGGGTCCTCAGAAAAATCAAAATAAGGTCCAAGAGTTTTTAGAAAAAAACGCCTTTACTTTGAGAGCAGGAAGAAGAATCACTCTTTTTCGTACAAGAACGTGACGGTAGAGTAATAAATATTTTTATGCGATAGATAATGGTGAACGAGTATGAAGATAGGCTTAATGCACAGTCTTGATTTTTCCAAAGAAGCCTTGGAGATAAAAGATCGTTTAGAAGAAAGAGGACACGTTGTCTCTTTGTGTTATTCTGTGAGTAGAATACAAAGAGGTGACTTGAGTGTAAAAGAGGTAGTAGATTTAAAGGCGGAAGGGAATTTTTCTGACTATACCATCGCTCACGATCTTATACGGTGGAACTGGGAGCGCTTGCAAAAAGATGAGGCTATTTTGGTGATCAACATAACCAAGAAGGGGATAGAAAACTTTATAGGAGGCAATACGTTTTTGGAGATGGGGTTTGCCCACGTTCTCCATAAGAGGATTTTTCTTTGGAACGCCATTCCCGATATGCTCTATACGGATGAAATAATGGCGATGCAACCCACGGTAATATACGGAAACGTGGATTTGATTCAATAAAACCTCTTCCCTTGACGGTTTGAGTGGACTCTGTTAGAATGCGGCTACGTTGAATCGAGAAAACTATGTTTGAAGTCAAACGAAAACAAGGAGAAAGCTTTGATGGGATGTATCGACGGTTCCAACGTCGCATTCAGAAAGGCGGACTCGTAAAAGAAGTGCGTCGACGTCGGTATGATGACCCAACGCCGAACTTTACAGGACGCAAGTTCAAAAAAGTTCGTGGAATCAAAATCGCTCTTAAGCGTGGCTGGTTGATTAAAACCGGTAAAGCAACAGAGGAAGATTTCCGCGGTAAACATCGT
>DOMJ01000022.1:1678-27737 GCA_003509895.1 Candidatus Uhrbacteria bacterium
AACATCGTCGACGATAACAAAACCCCCCGAAAGGGGGGTTTTGTGCTATGCTCTAAGTGTATTTGATTCCTGATAACCTTTTTTATGAGCATTCAAGAGAAAATTTCCGAGGATTTAAAGACCGCTATGAAGGCGCGTCAGGCGGATGTGGTCACTGCGTTACGTGGATTACAATCGGCACTTAAAAATAAACAGATTGAGCTTCAGCGAGAGTTGGAAGATTCGGAGGTGATTGATGTTTTAAAATCTTCGAGCAAGCAGCTCAAGGATGCGTTGCAGGATTTTTTGAAAGCGGAACGCAAAGATCTTATAGAAAAAACGCAGACGGAGCTGGATTTGATTGCTAAATTTCTCCCAACACCCATGGAACGAACAAAGATTCGTGAGCATGTGGTCAAGATTGCTACAGACATTGGTGTTACGACGGTAGCAGATATGGGAAAACTGATGGGTGCGGTCGTAAAAGCGATTGGGGCGACGGCCAACGGGGAAGACGTACGTAAAGAAGTAGATGATTTTTTGAAAGGGAAGAAGGAATAAAAAGCCGGAGCCTCGTGCTCCGGCTTTATATAGAGGGAATGAAACGCATGCGTCTTACAGGAGGTGGGTGTATTTTATTTCACAGAAGCGTTTGGTTATAAACACGTGGGTAGACGGAATTGTCCCCAGTTTGGCGGTGACGTGTTCTGTGTAAGTCGGGTACAATGAGCGCAATAACAGGCCAAAATGTACATGGTGAATTGGCTCAGATCATCTCTCGTCCCGTTTGTAAGCATAACGACGGTTGTTGTTATGAGTTTTCTGTTCTTTGGGGTACACACAACGTACGCACAGGAGGTAGCCCTACAGGGATTACAAACGGTTGGGGATGCAACGGGGTTGGGACAGGAAGATATTCGTGTCATTATAGGAAACATTGTGCGCATTGTTCTTGGATTTCTTGGGTTGGTTGCCGTCATCATAGTGATTTACGCCGGTGCGCTATGGATGATGGCCAAGGGAGACCCCGCAAAAGTTCAAAAAGCAAAGTCTATTTTAGTGAATGCCGGTATTGGATTGGTTATCATCTTGTCGGCACTGACCATTACGCAGTTTGTGCTGAACTCTTTGGCGGCAGCGACGGGTCTTGGAACGGGCACGAGTACGTCGAGTGACCAGGTTATTATTGATCCGTTAAGCAGCTCTCTTGGAAGCGGTATTTTAGATTCACATTATCCAACGCGTAACGCACAAAACGTGCCACGTAATACGGCGATTGTTGTCCTGTTCCGCGAGGAGATTGACCCTGCCAGCCTCATGGAGGGGTATGCAGGGGATCCTTCGGTTGCGCTGCCGTTGAATGAAGGATCGGTGGTGATTTATCCAACCGATTTGGGAGAGAGTGCCGCACTGACGTCGGAGGAAGTCAATGTATCGGTAACGCCGGATTTCAAGAGCTTTGTGTTTGACCCGGTTCCTTATTTGGGAAGTGCAACACAGGACACGGCCTATACGGTAGAATTGTCAAATAACATTCAAAAAATAGACGGTGATCCGGCTTTTACAGGTGCATTTGCCGATGGGTACGCCTGGCGCTTTACGGTTTCTACCGAGTTGGATCTTGTTCCACCGCGTGTGGAGTCGGTGATTCCGATTGCGTCCACCACTAATGCAAGAAACATTTTGATTCAAATTCATTACTCGGAGCCGGTGAATCCTATTTCCGCTTCCGGTCCTACCTCTACGTTTTCAAACATTGTTGCAACCGGATCTGCGGGCGTGGTGGCGGGAAACTGGGGACTTGTGAATCAATTTCAAAGTAATGAATTTATTTCCGATCTTGCCTGTGGCACCAACTCGTGTGGCGAGGTGATCTATTGTTTACCCGCAAATGACGCGTTGGCTGTTAATGTCCTTGCCGCGAGTTTGGGTGCAGAACCTCCTGCCGCGCTTCTTCCTCCAAACGGGGTTATTGATATGGCAGGGAACTCTCTTGATGGCAACGCCGACGGTGTGGCAACGGGCCCAACCACGGATAGTTACACGTGGAGTTTTTCTACCAACGACACCATTGTTCTTGCACCGCCCCAAATTGTCTCCACGATACCGGCTATCTCTCCCGGATTGCCGGGCCAAAATGTGGCGTTTGACCAGCCGGTGAGCCTCTTGTTTGACTCGCTGTTGTCGTTGAGTACGGTGAATGCCGATGCTCTTCAACTGCGCTCTCCAACGGAGACGCTTTGGTTTACGTTTAGATCGGCGGTGAGTGGATACCCAAACCCTACCAATCCGGCGATAACGATTCCTTCGCACCAAGTTACGGTGATGCATGGTATTTTTTCGAGCGCACAGATTTACGGTATTGAAGCCGACTCATCCCTACGCAGTATTTATCAAAACTGTTTTACGCCGTCGCGTAGTCAGACCTGTACCGGTGGGGAAGCCAACTGTTGTAACGATGAGTCTCAATCCGGTGTCTGTACCTACCCTCACTTTACCCTATGACCATAAAAGCAAACTATTGGTCTTTGGGCCTTGGATTGTTAGGCCTTGTTCTGTTGAGTGCCTTTTTTTTGGCTCATCCGGCGCTGGCGCAGACGGCGGCGGATCTTGGATTAAATGACCAGTTTAATCCGGGTCTTGGCACACAGGATCCACGGATTATTATTGCGAATGTTATTCGTGTGATACTTGGGTTTTTGGGTATTGTGGCCGTGGGAATCATTATGTATGGCGGTTTTGTTTTGATGACGGGCAGCGATAGAGAAGGGGTGGTAGCAAAAGCGCAAAGCATTATTGTGAATGGAGTGGTTGGACTCGTGATTATTTTGTCAGCCTTTGCGATTACACAATTTGTTTTGTCTACTCTTTTGGATGCGACGGGGGCAAATAATAGTGTGAATGGTTCAGAATTTGATTCTCAAGGTGGCCCGCCAGGCGGAGTGCCGTTTGGAAGCGGATTTACACTTAAAAGTGTGACCCCGGCAGGTCCGGTGCCCATAAGAAACGTGGTGGTGCAAATTGCCCTTTCTTCCCATGTTAATCCTAGTACCGTGAACGACAACGTTGTCGTGCGACCGGTTGGGTCTACAACGCCTGTGCCCGGAACGTTTGTGGCCACGGGACCGGTGATTCGCTTTACGCCGGAGGCAACGTGCCCTACTCCCAATACATCGCGACATTGTTTTACTGCCGATACCGCGTTTGAGGTGGTGATTGCAAGTGGACTCAAGAGCAGCAACGGATCGTTTGTGAATTGTGGATTTGCCGGTTGTGTGGAAACCTTTGTTACGGGATCCTTGGTGGACGTTACGCCGCCGACGATTACCATTACGTATCCATCCTCGGGTGATAGCGTCAGTACCTCACCGGATGTTCCGATGACCATGTCCGTTGGAGACGATGCGGGAATTGGATTAATTGAGGGATTTGTAGATGCAGAGTCGATCGGCACCGATGCTCCTATGAGCCTTGCCGTTGATTACACAGCGATTGTTAACTGGTCTGCTTCCGGCTTGGTTCCACAATCCTCGCACGCTATGTACGCGACGGTTACAGATCTTGCCGGACAAAGCACGGACGCGTCTTCCGTGAATGTAATCGCACGACCGGATCATTGCTTTGATGGTGTGCAGAACTTTGGCGAAACCGGTTTGGATTGCGGGGGAGAGGTGGCCTTGGCAGATTATTGTGGTGCCTGTTCCGGGGATGCGTGTACGTCTGATGAGGATTGTTCCACGGGGCACTGTGTCAATAACATCTGTGTGGAACTACCACAGATTATTGACGTATCTCCCGCCAATGGCGCACCGGGAAACTACATTACCATTACGGGCGATGCGCTTGGATCCAGTGCGGGTACCGTTACATTTTTGGGGGATATAACAACAGATGCAGACGATTTAGTTGCCGGTCTTGCGTGTAGCGCGTGGTCTTCTATGGAGGTTATTGTAATGGTTCCTTCAACGCCGGGTATCTATCCGGTTGGTCCTATTAAAATCACGACAGTAAGCGGATCCATAGACAGAACAGACGATAGTAACGGTCCATACCTTCCTGATTTTGAGATAAATACCGTGGTGAGGCCTGGACTCTGTTCTGTGGCGCCTGTAAGCGCGCAATTAGGTGATGCGTTTGCGGTAACGGGTGCCAACTTAGGCACGGGCGGCCCGGGAACAGAAGTGTATTTGAGTTCCGCACTCGTGAGCAGTGTCTCCGGTTGGACGGCGACCAACTTTAACGCAATTGTGCCACCAACACCCGTGGGCGATAAAAACCTCACGGTGCGCGTGGGGTCAGAAGTAAGCAATTCGCTTCATTTTGAAGTGGAATCTCCAGACGCGGATTCGGCGCCTATTATTTCTTATCTTTCGCCGGAATCCGGTCCGCCGGGAGAGTATCTCACGATTTTTGGTTCCAACTTTGGTGCATCTGGGAACGTGTATTTTGTAGACCCCATTACAGGGAATGAAGCCGTTGGGTCTGTTGATTTTCCGGATCTCTGCACGGTAGCGGCATGGACGTCTAACGCGATCACCGTAAAAGTACCGAGCGAATACCTTGTGCCATCTGGTGCTCCTATTGCATTTGGAACGCACAACCTTCGCGTAGAGCGCACACCTACCCTTGTGAGTGAGAATGTTGGATTTGGTATTGTCTCCGGTACGCCAGGTCCCGGTATTTGTGGTATTACCCCCGTCTCGGGTCCGTCCGGCGTGGTGATGAGTATCTATGGCGAAAACTTTGGATCGTCTATGGATTCCGTGACGTTTTACAACGGTCAAGCGGCTGTTGTGTCCAGTTGGGATGATGAAGAAATTCAGGTAACAGTTCCACCGGCAGCCGTTACGGGTCCTGTGGTTGTAAACGTGGCGGGGGATGACAGCAACGAAGCGAATTTTGAGGTTGGTTTTTGTAACCCATCAAACGATACGTGTTCTACGGGAAGTCGTTGTTGTGCGAATACACTTTCCTGTACTCCGGTTGCCGTCGCGTGTGAGGTGACGGTACCTACAACAAACTACTTGTTTGAATGGGTCACAGGCCCAATTCCCGTTGTCCCACGCGTAGTACGTCAGTGTGACGATGTAAATGTCGTGAGTCGTGTTGTGAGTCCGTCCCCTTGGGATGGGCGATCAAATGGAGATCAAGTGTGTTCTAATGCACAACTGTCAGCTGCGTTTACCGTGCCGGTTATCAATCTCAATAGCACGACTATTTTGATTCAAGCTTGTACGGGAACAGACCCGGAAACACCGTGCGCGAGCGTGTCTCCAACCACCGTTCCCGGGTCATTCGAGCTTCTTTCTGATCGATTTATCTTTACGCCCGCAAGTCCTTGGAGCCCGGCCACGACCTACCAGGTAACGCTTACAACCGGCATTCTTGCAGCGGGGCCAAACGGAGAGCCGCTCGCCGCGCCGTTTGTTTGGACGTTTACAACACGAACGAGTGCAGCGCCTTGTGCCATAGAGCGAGTGCTTATAACCCCCGGTCAATCAACACTCACGGAGCAGGGAAATGGACTCGTCAATGTTGATGGAGATGCGGGTGATGTCCAGCTGATTGCAAGCGGTATCGGATCCGATGTCTGTGTGTTACTGAACATTACGGAGCCGATGAGTTGGTCCACCTCCAACAATGTTGGCGTGCCCGTTTCACCATCAGTGAGTTTGGTACCAACGGTGGCGGCAACGGACACGATTCGTATTGCGCGTGCGGATAACGAGACCGTTGGAGGGCCGGTAAGTGCGATTGCAACGCTTATTGCTCAGGGCATCAACGGGCTGAGTTTGGTGACGGTTAATTATACAGATCCGGAAATCCGCAACTTTTGGCCAAATTGTGACACAGCATGTGTAAACGCTCAAATTGGTGCCGAGTTTAATACGGCAATGAACCCATCAAGTTTAAGTGCGGCATCCGTTCATCTGAAGCAGTGTCAAACGGAATTGTGTCAGCAGTTTGTGGCGACCATTCCGGTTACGGTTCACCCGCTTGCGGCCAATGGGCGTGAACAAGTGATCACCCCAAGTACAGCTCTTGCTCCAAATACGTATTATCGCGTAATTTTTGACGGTACCATTTCCAGTTCCTCCGGCGTTCCGCTTACCGGCCTTAATTATGGAGATGGATATTCTTGGACGTTCCGTGTGAGTCCAACGGGCGCCTTGTGCACGGTGGATCATGTTGTTACCTCTCCCGCTTCGGTTACGTTGCAGGCGATCGGACAAAGACAAGCTTTTTCCGTAACGCCGTTTGGTCCACCGGACTCATGTTCCGATGGTGGACAGAGAATAAGTGCGTCTGGCTTTGATTGGTCATGGGCGTCTTCCAACGTCACGACGGCCTTTTTGTTAGGAGATCCAACGGGCGCTTTGGATTTGGGAGCGGCGCCGGGCTGTACGAGCTCCTGTGTGTTGAGTGGATCGGCACCAAATCTGCCGGTGTGCGGTGATGGGTATCGCAACACGCAATTTGAAGAGTGTGATGACGGCAACCTGTTACCAAATGATGGCTGTTCTTCTTCCTGTTTGTGGGAAGGGTTACCTGCGTGTGGTAACCCGGGCGACCTTTACTGTTGTGGTAATGGCACGCAGGACCCACACGAGGAATGTGACGACAGCAACAGTATGGCAGGTGACGGCTGTTCCACTGTGTGTTTAAACGAGGGTTCCGCATCCGTCGGCGCACAATGCGGCAACGGATCATTGGCATACCTTGCATCTATTGGAGGTGAAGATTGTGATGACGGCAACACAAGTGGAGGAGATGGATGTTCTTCTCAGTGTTTGTATGAAGGATCAAGCTCCCTGCAGCCGGCAAGTTGCGGAAACGGCATTTTGCAATCCACGGGTGGCGAGGAATGCGATGATGGAAACGCTCTCAATGGAGACGGATGTTCTTCCCAATGTCTTACGGAGGCCGTGTTATGTGGACCTACGTTGTCTGTTGCCTGTTGTGGAGATGATGTTGTGAACGTTGCAAACAGGGAACAGTGTGATGGAACGGAGGGATGCACAAGTAGCTGCCGTTTGGCGGGATCCTCTTATGCCTACACGTCCCCATCTTTCTGTGGCGACGGTGTCACGGGGATAGGAGAGAATATCCTCTGTGAAGGACTTGGGGGAGACGGCCGTGTGGATGGTATACAAGTAGCAGAGGTATCTGTGAACATTACCTCGCAAGATGTGCCGGTAAACGGACTCTTTTCCACGCAAATCAGTTCTCAGGAAACGGTATCCACAGAAACGGACACGTCTGCACTTAATGTTCAGTGTACCTGCGAGGCGTCCAACGAATGTCCAACGGGCGGGGTTTCTTACGCTTGCGGGGCAGCTTCTGGTTGTTGCGCACCACGTCCGGCGTTTCCTACGTTTTACCCAACAGGGTCAGATGTTTGTAGAAACGTAGAAGTACGCGTTATTTTTGATCAATTTATAGATACAAATAGTCTCTCGGAGGGGCAGATTGTTGCTGCCGCCAGTGCAACTACCACGCCGGATGCGACCATTATGCCAACGATTGCACTGCGTATTCCATCTCTGGTTAGTGAAACCGCCTGTACGGCGTTAAATGGGTACTCCTATGTTGCAAAGGCTCCCGTGGATCTTCCGTTTGTTCCGGTTTTTGTGAACACGTTCTTTACGAGAGTTTTGTCTTTGTTCCAAGCACGATCTGCGGAGGCATTGGCGCCCGGCTGTTACTTTCCCGCAGCACTCGTGCCGGTAACAGCGAGTGATCATACCGAGGTGATTGTACGATACAGTGCAGCATTGGAGGCGGATCAACTGTATGAAATTGTCGTGGTAGGGGACGCAAATCCAACGGATTCAACGGAGACGGGAGTGCGCACAAACGCGGGTGCGGGATTAAATACCCCGAGCGGAGAGGTGATCGGATCCTTTAAGACAGGTAGTCTGATTTGTGATCTGGATTTATTGGAAGTGAACGATGCAACCGGCAACGGATTATTTTTGCAGGCAAACAGCGAACATACGTACACCGTATCCGCGCTTTCTCGTGTGAATGCGACCAACGTTCCTGTAACACCGATTCCGGGGGTTTACGATTGGAATATTGCGTGGTCCGTTCCGGACGGAAGTGACATTTTGGCGGTTACCGGGGACATTGTGTCGCCAAGCGGAGAGGTGGTTGGAGCGGGCGTTACAAGCGGTCAGATTTCCGGAGACGAGGATGTTTCGGCGATCGCCACTATTACCGCAGACACGTTGCATGACCCATCACTTGTTCATAGGACCGTTTCCGATTCTCTCAGGTCTCGCGTGTTTTTGTGTGAGGTTCCCTGGCCGGATAACGTTACAACACCGGGAGTCTTTGAGGCGCCATTGAGCGACACGGCGGGTAACGATGATAATTTAGGCGAGGGGACATTCTGGTCTAACTTCTCTACACTCTATTGTCGCGCAGAAACGGCTCCGGAAAGTGCTCTTTTGGGCATTCCAACGGCATATGCGCAGGCCGGCATTTTGCCAAACTTTGAAATCATTCAACCTGTTTTGCCTCCACCGGGTGTAGACAAAGAATTTATTTTGCGTCATCCAACACAACCGGAAGCCATTGGTCTTCGTGTGATGAGAAACGTTGGCGTGGATGCAAACAACGATGGCGACTTCTCGGATACAAATGATGTTCCCGGATTCTTACCTATTGGTCAGTGGTACGGCGAACAGGGATTTAACGGAAGCCCGACGGCGACGGTTGTGGATGGCTACCGAGCGATTCAAGATGGTAGAACGGTCTATGTAGGTGCCGCCAATATTAGAAGTGGGGGAGATATTGACCCAACTATTTTTGCCATTTCCTACAGCGCGAATGCCAGCCCGGAAACGATGGATGTATACAATCAACTCGTATCCAACCTTCAGTTCCTTGCGGGAGATGCGGATCCGTACGCTGTTTCCAATACGCAAGTGTGTTTAAATAGTGTTGGGGATCCGGTAGCCAATCCCAACGGTGGATTCTTTACGTGTACGACAGACGCACAATGTATTGTGTCCACGTCGGATCTGGCAGCCTCTTGTGATTCATCGCGAGATAAAATTCGTCGTGATATTGCGCGTATTGAGGATTTGCGATCCGTGGAGGGCCAGATTGTTGCCTATGGCGATACACATAAGCACTGTTCGGTGACCACGAATCTTCTGTGTTTGAATGACAGTAATTGTCCCGGAACGGAGAGCTGTAATGCAGATATTCCGTTGCTTGACGCGGGATCCTTTATTCGTGGATGGTCTGTGAGTGCTTGGCCTTCTTGGAGTTCGGAATTAGGAAATACGCTTGGAACCGCCTTGCCGGTAGACCCGGTAAACGCCTTTGCTGTCTGTCCGGCGTCGGATGGATATGATTCCTCAAGTTGTTGGAACGGTTCTACAAATCTCTTCCAATGTCCGGTGGATTCCCACGTGTATCGCTATCAAAGGAGCGGTATAGAAAACGTGTTGCTTTCCGTTGATTTGGAAACGCAAACACTTGGCAATGGAAACTTGACGTGGACGGCGGCACCGTTACCGATCGCCACCAATACCACTCTCACGTTTGGCAATTACCAAGTAACAGGGGGGCTCCCAACGCCTACCACATGTAACGGATCAACGTATGGGGCAGGCGGCGCGTGTGGTGATGGCGTTATAGGAGAATTGAGTCCGGGCGTGCCCGAGGTCTGTGAAATTGGCCAAACAAATACAGAAAGCTGTACCTACGACTTTAATGCCAACGGAGTTATTGAGAGTACAGAGGTTGGCGTGCGAGCAACAACATGTGCATCAAGTTGTGCCGCCTACACAAATGACAGCAGCGGAGACGGTGTTCCTGACTCTCTCTGTATTCAACTCTATTGCGGTAATGGCGTGGTAGACACGGGAGAATTGTGTGACGACGGAGCCTTAAACGGTTTTTACGGATACTGTTCTACGAGCTGTGATTATGATGCCGCCCTCACGTTAATGTGTGGAAACGGTGCGTTGGAAGGGCCGGAATTGTGTGACGATGGAGCGTTAAACGGCCAATACGATGTAGCCGGAGCCGTGTGTGCTTGGGATTGTTCCGGTTCAGGGCCTCGTTGTGGTGATGGTCTTATAAACGGCGCCGAGCAATGCGACAGTGTGATTGGATCGTGGCTGGGGGCGCTGTGTTCTGACACACGTGAGCCATGTACAACGGATGCAGAGTGTGCACCTGGCGCAACGTGTGGAGATGGCAATGCCGCAAATGACGGTGATCAATTTACGTATAGCACCGCCTACGACGCCTGTCCGTTAATTGGATTCTGTGTTGGTGGGGCGCATCCCAATGCTGTTTGCAACCCAGCGACAGGTGCTTTGGTGAGCTCTACGGGAGCGTGTACCGACGGTGGTGGTATCTGTACGCAGTTTGAGACGGCACGATCAAGGACGTGCGAAAGCGATACATCCATGATTACCGCCTGCCAATGGGACACGTGGACAAGTTGTTTGCGACAGGGTTCTTGCGGAGATGGAGTACAAGGTCCCGGTGAGGCGTGCGATGACGGCAATACGTCCAATAACGACAGTTGTACCAACACGTGTCAGGCAAATGTGTGTGGTGACGGATTCCTCAATCCAAGCTTGGAGAGCTGTGATTTGGGATATTCCGTGAATGGAACCGCCTGCGTGGCCAACTACGGTGGCGTGTGTAACTACTGTACAACCACCTGTTCTTATCAAACGGTGAGTGGAGGATTCTGTGGAGATGATCTTGTGCAGCCTGTGGGTGGCGAGATCTGCGACGGCAATGCTCCGATGTATTACTTTGACATTGAGGCAACATTTGAGACCTATCGTGGTGGTGTTTGTTATATCAGTGGGGCGGAGGATCCTGCCCATCCGGGAGCCACTTGTCAGGTGTTGGGCGTCTGTAACGGGGGAACACATAACGGGGAGACGTGTTCGGTTACATCGTCCGTAATTGGAAATGCGGTGTGGGATTCTCCGGGTTGTTTTGAGAGTGGTGATGGCGGCAGCTGCGTGGTATCCGAGTGTGAATCAAGTTGTTCAAACTCGTGTCCATTTAACTTTGAATCCATCTTTGCTCTTGCACAGCCATGGCACAGTTTTACCAATGCTGCGATTCCAAACCAAGGATTTGGCGACTCCATAGAACTGTTTAGCTATGAGACAAACGGAACGTGTAGCGAGAATAGTGACGCAGATTTTAGAGGAGCGGCGTGTCAGGTGAACGTACACTGTAATCCAATCGGCCAATCAAATGGAACGTGTCAATTTCTCAATGGGCCGGACTACGCCAAGGTACAGTTTCCGGACTGTCGCGTAGGTGCTTACTTGTTGGCAGACGTGGATTACGAGTTTACGTATCCGGAGTTGGATGTGGTCTTTGTGATTGATCAGTCTTCCAGTATGTCTCGTGAGGCCCTGGGAGATGGAACGCGATGGACCGTGATGATTGAAGCGTTAAACAATGCGGTTAATACGCTCTATACAGAGTATCCGGGCACGCTCAGAACAGGTATTGTGACGTTTGGAGGACGTAACTTGTCTTCTGTTGTTCCGGCGGCAGGGTACGATTACGACCAGTCCACGACCGACTGCGTGAACGAGTCATTCTGGAACCCATCATCATCTGTCTTTGATTGGCCAACAAACTGGCAGGATATAGAAGCCCTTGCTCCACTTCCCGACTCTCGAGCAACGCATCTCAATACGGGTGCTTGTATGCAAATCGCGCCAACAACGAGTTCCTCGTCTGTCTTGGCGGCGATTAACCAGATTCCAACACCACCAATCCCGGCTGGAACGGGATATAGCACACCTACGGCCGCCGGACTTGCACGCGCCAAGGAAATCTTGTTGCAATATCCGGTCACGCATGAACGCATTGTAATTCTTTTATCCGATGGTGTGGCTACTTGTACGGGGGCAGACAATTTTTCCGATGCGTGCAGGCTGATTGTGCAAAATATCTACGATCAATCGAGTCAAATAAGAAATCAAGGGATGGATGTGTACTCGGCGTACTTTAATGACGACCTCACCTCTTCGACGGCTCTTCGTTACATTCGTTCCTTCCAGACCTATTCAAGTGATTGTCCTGCCTTTGATGGTTCGGGCACTGTGTTGAATCCGGGAAATCTGACGGCATCGACTCTTCCTCCCTATAATAACGCGGATACAAACGGTCTTCGCTGGTACGGACGATACGAGAGTTGTGCAGAAGATCCAACGTTTTCCTATACAGGAGATCAAGTTGATTCCATGGATGAGATGTTTCAGACGATTATTGATAATATCATTCATGCTCGTGTTCTGATTGGGAACGACACCGCACAGGTTGCCTCAACACTTATTGTGGAAGGACCTCGAGTGCAGGTGTCTTTACCGGAAGACTTTGCGTGTCCGGTTCCGGGAAATGGTCAGGTAGATCTCAAATTGCAATTCCCGGGCGAGGGAACCGTTACGCTCAATAACTTCCAATTCCTCTATTGTTCGGAGTAATATGCAACTTTCAAAACAACAACTTGGGTATATTCTTGCGGGAGTCGTTGGGGTTGTTGCTATTGGAGTGGTGATATTGATTCTGGTGAATGTGAAACGCTCACATCAGCCTCTCTCAATCCTCGTCAACCAAATGGAGGCGAGCAAAGACCGTGTAGACAACGCGCGCATTGCGTGTGAATCGGAACAAGACCCGGTGATTTGTTTGAGGCAGGCCGTGATCATGGAGGCAAAACAGATTGGCTCCGTAGAGGTGTGCAGCACGTTAGAGGAACCTGATGCAAGTACGTGTGTGGAGACGATCGCATTAGACACGCAGAATCGGGAAGCGTGTAGATCTCTTGGTGAGGAGCGGAGAAATGTGTGTGAGGATTCCGTTACATTGCAGATCGCACGCGAGCAAAAAGACTTCCGATTATGTGAGGGCATCCAAGATGTCACGGTGCGGGAGACCTGTACGTCTTCCATTACGTCAGAGGTGATCGTTCTGGACCTGTGTGTGGAGTATGGCGTGCAGCCGGAAGCGTGCGACTCAATGAAGCGATTTCAACAGGCAGTGGAGACAGGAGATCTCACATTTTGTGACACGTATGAAGAAGAAGATGCCCGACTGGATTGTTTGGAGGCCGTGGGGGAGGTGTCTACCAGCTTAGAAGAGGGAACTGTTGATACAGATCAAGATGGCCTTGATGATGCACGAGAGGAGCGACTTGGCACAAACCCGAACCGTGCCGATACGGACGGAGACGGCCTGCCGGATGGAGATGAGGTGGATGTCTATTTTTCCCAGCCGCTCATTGCAGATTCTGATGGAGATGGATTTTTAGATGGCACCGAGGTTCGCAATGGATTTGATCCAAACGGCCCCGGCTCGCTATAATGATTCAGACGAGCTCGTATTAAGACACGGAAACCGTAACTCACTACTGACACCGCTATATGTTTGATGACGTCCCTACCAACTTACCAACCGGTCAACCAAGCGCAACACCTATTCCTGTTCCACCGCAGCCCGTTTTACCAACGGAGCCTATTATGGATGAGGGGGTAGAGTTGCATGGGTCACCGGATGGAACCGTTGCAGTTCCGGAGGCTCCCGAGCCGCCGGCGGCTCCTGTACCTCCGACAGCCGCTTCATCCCCCGAGATGCAAATGACTGCACCGGTGCCGGCGGTTGAGGATTTATTTGCCGATGTTTCCGAGCCGGCAGAAGGAAGCAGTGTAACACCAACGGCGATGCCTCTATCAAGTGCCGCACCGTCGAACACATCAAAATCAAAATTCATTCTTTTGATTGTGGGCATTGTGGTGATTCTTGGAGCTATTGGTGCCGGTGCTTGGTTCGTATTGAGTGGATCCAAAGGTGAACTGAATGTGCCCGTGGTTACGCCACCTGTTAAAACAGAACCTGCTGTGACCCAAGAGGTGCCCGTGGAGCCTGTTGTGCCAAATGACAAGTTGCCGGAAGAGGTACCGGTTGTTGTAGAAGAATTGGATAGCGACGCAGATGGCCTCACGGATGCGGAAGAAATTCGTTACGGAACCAAAATTAGCAAACCGGATTCAGATAGTGATGGTTTGTTTGATCGAGAAGAGGTTGTTTTGTATCGCACGAATCCACTCGTGGCCGATACAGATGGCGACGGCTTTTTGGATGGTGCGGAGGTGCAGAGCGGGTATGATCCAAATGGTCCGGGTCGTTTGAATATAATCCCAGAATAACCATGATCTCCCAGGAGGCAAAACCTCAGAAGGAAACAGGAATGGAGCGCCCAAGCCAGGCGTTCCAGGTTTTTGTTATGCCCAAAGAGTTTAGAGGAAAAGAAGGTTTGCTTAGACCGTACGTGACGCAACAGCCGGTGATGATTGAACCGGTTGCTCCAAAGATGGTTCCAAGACCGGAACCGGTAAGACGAGTCACACCCGAGATGGCGCGTACACAAAAATTGGTCGTGCCCCCAACGCGTAAAAAGGCTCCTGTGCCTTGGGGGCTTATGATAGGTGGCGGTGTCTTGCTATTGGTCTTAGGATTTGGTGCGTATTGGATGCTTCGCGACACAACCGTTGCTCCGGTGGAACCTGTGCGCACAGCTCCGGCGCCTGTGATTGTTACAACACCACCCGTAACGGTGCCCGATCCACCGATAGTCAAAGAGCCTGAACCCACTCCTTCCACTGATCCCTTTGCAGGAGTGGCGCTGCCCGGCCAGGACACAGACAGCGATGGCCTCACAGATGTAGAAGAAGTGGTTTACGGAACCGAGGTGAACCGACCGGATACGGATCAGGATGGGTTTTTGGATGGGAACGAAGTGTTTCATCTCTATCATCCAAATGGAACGGCTCCACAGACCTTACTGGATACCGGTGCCGTAAAGACTATTTTACCGGACGGGTACCAACTGCACGCACTTGCCAGATGGACGCAACAACTCAATAGCACGACGGGGCTGGTTGTTATTTCTGCCCCAACGGGAGAGTCGTTTCAGGTGTTGCCGCAAGTGGTTGTGGCGAGCGACACACTCAACTCTTGGTATGCAGAAACGGTTGCGATTGCGGATCAGCAACAATTGGAGGCATTTAGAACGAAACAGGGATTTGTGGGTGTATGGACGGCGGATCACCTAACGGCCTTTGTTCGATTTTCTGATGAACAAATTTTGGTATTCACCTATAACTTAGGAAGTGCAACGCGTGTTCAGTATCGCCAAACGTTTGAAATGATGATCAATAGTCTCACACAAGTCGAGCACATTTTATGATCGCGTTTGCAATAAATTATGGGGGATTGAAGGGGGGACAACGCATACCGGAAGAACGCGTAAAACGTCTGTTGCGCGCCACACAGCGACTGGGCAAGACAGAAGGAAGACTGGAGGTATCTCTTGCATTTGTTACGGCGCACGCCATGAAGCGTTTGAATGAAGCCTATTACGGAGGGTATGGCGTTACAGACGTACTCGCGTTCCCATCACAGGGGATAGAGGAAGCACGGGGTTACCTGGGAGAGATTCTCATCTACTATCCACGCGCAGAAAAGCAAGCAAGAGAGCATAAAACAACCACGCGCGCGGAGGTGGAATTGTTGCTTGTTCACGGGCTTCTGCATTTACTTGGGTATAATCATGAGACCCCTCAAAAAAAGGACACCATGTTCCGATTACAGGATCGTATCTTAGAAGCAGCTAAATAACCTATGACCAGACGTTCCTCGTTTTTTTCTAGCATTTCTCACGCACTTAGAGGTGTGTATGTTGTTTTTAGGGATGAGAGAAATTTTCGTATTCAGACCATTTCTGCTGTTCTCGTTTTGTGTGCAGCCACGTTATTGCAGGTGCGTGTTTGGGAATACGTTCTCCTCTTGCTTCTTTCCTCAGCCGTTTTGATTTTAGAGTTATTTAATAGTGTGATTGAACGAATGGCGGACGGACTGAAGCCTCGTTTACAGCCTATTGTTCGGGATATTAAGGATCTCATGGCAGGAGCGGTTCTGCTCACGGCAATAACGGCCGGGATCGTGGGAGTTATTATCTTCCTCCCATACGCGGTGCAGTTATTTAAAGCTTGATAGAGACCTCTTGGACAGGTATAATAGCCCAGCTATGCGAGCAAGCCCCCTTTTAACAGGTGTTGATATTGGATCATCAATGATTCGTATTGTTGTAGGTCAGCGTGTTCAAAAAGAGCACGGAGTTTCTGATATTACAGTTCTTGGGGCGGTGGAGATCCCGTCACAGGGAATCTCTAAAGGGTCTGTAACCAGCATTGATGATGCTGTTGCCAGTATTTCTAAATGTTTAGAGCACGCGGAGCGTATGACGGGTCAGCCGTTGCAAAGCGCCTGGGTGGGTATCGGTGGAACGCATATTATTGCGCAGGAGAGTAAGGGTGTGATTGGTGTTGCTCGTAGCGACGGAGAAATCCGAGAGGAAGATGTAGACAGGGCCATAGAGGCGGCACGCACCGTGGCAACTCCAAGTAACCATGAAATTTTGCACGTGATACCAAAAAGTTTTACGGTAGACGGGCAGCGAGGCGTAAAGGATCCGGTGGGAATGACCGGTATTCGTCTAGAGGTGGATGCGCTTATTATTCAGGGGCTCACTTCACAGATCAAAAATGTAACCAAAGCGGTATACCGCACAGGCCTCAATATTGATGATCTTGTGTTCTCCATTCTTGCCACGGGCGAGGCCGTTTTGTCTCAAAAACAAAAGGAGTTGGGCAGCGTGGTGATTAATGTTGGCGCACAGACCACGAGCGTTATTGTGTACGAGGAGGGGGATGTTTTGCACGTAGCCGTTCTGCAAATTGGCGCCGATCACATTACGTCGGATATTGCGATTGGGTTACGCACTTCCATAGACGTGGCTGAGCAGATTAAACTCACGTACGGTACGGCTCTCAAGGCACACACAGATCGTTCTAAAAAAATTCTTGTCAGTGAATTTGGGGCGTTGGGTGATGAAAGCTGTACACATCAGTTTTTGGCGGAGATTATTCACGCTCGCGCGGAGGAGTTATTTGAAAAAGTAGATGAAGAGCTGGTAAAAATTGATAGATCCGGTCTTCTCCCGGCAGGGGTCTTTTTAACGGGTGGTGGTGCAAAATTAGCGGGGATGACGGAGGTGGCAAAGGATGTACTGCGACTTCCCGTGACGTATGGAACACCAATAGGTGTGTCTTCTGCTGTGGAACAGGTGCATGATGTCGGGTTTACAACGGCCATCGGGCTCATTAAGTGGGCACAGGAGATTGAGGGTAGTAAGAATGGATCCATTGGCGGTATTGTGGATCGACTCAAGAATATGGATCAGTTAGGGAATATGGTGAAAGGATGGGTAAAAGGCCTCATGCCGTAAAAAAGATCGTGTATGAACAGAGCTGCGGCTCTGTTTTTTATTTTATAGAGTGATGCAAGAGCTGATCCGGGGAGAGAACCAAATTTTGATGAATACATTTCTTGCGTTGACCCGCTTTCGGTGGGTGGTATAATTCTCCCATCACAAAAACTGTTCATGCTGGGGGAGCTGAACACAATTGGTATCCGAATTAACCCCGCTCTATGGCTGAAGTCAAACCACAAATTGAGACGTTCGCAAAGATCAAAGTTATTGGTGTTGGAGGAGGAGGAAACAGTGTTGTAAACAGAATGGTAGCGTCCGGTGTAAAGGGTGTTGAATACATTGCAATCAATACTGACGCACAAGCACTTCATCACTCTTCCGCTCCGCTCAAACTTGCAATTGGCAAGTCTGTTGCGCGTGGTTTAGGTGCCGGGATGAATCCGGAGATTGGATATAGAGCCGCAGAGGAGAGTCAGAATGAAATTCGTAATGCGATCAATGGGGCGGATATGGTTTTTATTACGGCAGGTTTGGGTGGTGGAACGGGATCGGGTGCGGCTCCGCATGTGGCCAAGTTGGCACGTGACGTGGGTGCACTTACCGTGGCCGTGGTTACAAAACCATTTACCTTTGAAGGAGCTCAACGAAAGCGGATCGCAGATGAGGCCTACGAGAATCGCGCTGCCCATGTAGATACCATTATCACGATCCCAAATGATCGCGTTCTTCAAATCATCGATAAAAAAACCAGTCTTGTAGATGCCTTTCAGATTGTGGACGATGTGCTCAGACAAGGAGTACAGGGCATCTCGGACCTCATTACCATTCCCGGTTTGATTAATGTGGACTTTGCCGATGTGAAGGCGATTATGTCCAACGCCGGTTCTGCTCTTATGGGTATTGGTTCGGCATCCGGAGAAAACAGAGCCGTAGAGGCGGCAAAACAGGCAATCGCAAGCCCCTTGCTGGAGATTTCTATTGAGGGAGCAAAGGGTATTCTCTTTACGATTACCGGAAGCGCGGATCTTGGAATGCATGAAGTTGCGGAGGCGGCGAAAATCGTTACCGGTTCTGCGGACGATGATGCGCGTGTGATTTTTGGAGCCAATATCAGCTCCACGCTTACGGATGAAGTCGTGATTACCGTCGTGGCAACAGGATTTGAAGGGAACGAGATGGCCTCCACCGTATATGGAACAAGCGTTGTGCCTATTGCCGGCACATGGACACCACCGGTTACACGCGTCCGTCCAAGCATGGAACGACCTCAAAGAATCATGGAGGACGTAGAGCAAACGCCAAGCCCCATGACAAAGCGTGTATCCAACGATGAATCTTCGGCCAAAAAAGCCATGCCATCGGAACCGGTGATCGCGCCCGCTCCAACACAGCCGTCCCCCTCTTATCAGGATTCAGTTTCGGATGAAGACACGATTGATATCCCGGCATTCATTCGTAAAAAAATGATGTAATGGGTAAGCCCGCTTATTCCAGGCGGGTTTTCTCTTTATTTGCTATAATGCCTCTATGAATTGTCCGGTATGCAATAAACAGACCAAGGTTGTAGACACACGTCTTTCCTCGGATGGAATGGGGATTCGCCGGCGTCGTGAATGTCTGGCGTGTTTGTACAGGTTTTCCACGGTGGAAGAGGCGGAGCTTATGGATCTTATCGTCGTTAAGCGTAACGGACGTAGAGAGGCCTATGCTCGTGAGAAAATTCTTAAGGGTATTTTGCGAGCCTTGGAAAAGCGTCCCTACACGGACCTACGTCTAAAAAAATTGATTCATACCATTGAGCGCGATATTCAACGTAAAAAGGTTCCGGAATTAACGTCGGATGAGCTGGGAGCAATCGTGATGTATAGACTCCGCACATTTGATAAAGTTGCCTATATTCGCTTTGCGAGCGTGTACCGGCAGTTTGAAGACGTGGAAACATTTCAACAGGAGTTAAACGCACTAATTCGGAAACGTACGCAGGAGCATACGTAAGGAGGATTGAACACAAAAACTGTGCCTACTATATGTCACGAACAAAAATTGTTTGCACCATTGGTCCTGCTTCTGAAAAAGAGGCCACGCTCAAGAAAATGATCCTTGCCGGGATGGGCGTGGCGCGTCTCAATTTTTCTCATGGAACACACGAACAACACCAAGGATTTATAGATACGATTCGTGGCCTTTCTGTTTCGCTCAATATTCCTGTGGCGATTATGCAAGATTTGCAGGGGCCAAAAATTCGTGTAGGAGAATTGCCGGTTGCGGGTCTTAAATTTCTGGAAGGCAAGACGATCCATTTTTCTCCAAAAGCAAAGGAATATAACGACAGAGATCAACTTGTCCCTGTTACCTACGGCGGTTTTGCGCGAGATGTAAAGGCTCAGGACCGTATTATGATAGACGATGGCAACGTGGTGTGCAGAGTAACCGCTGTGCACAAAGGGATGGTTTCGGCGCGTGTAGAGGTGGGTGGTTTGGTTACGTCGCACAAAGGCGTCAACCTGCCGGATTCCTCTGTTCGTTTGTCTGCGCTTACGGCCAAGGATCAAAAAGATGTAGCGTTTGGCGTGCGTGCGGGTGTAGATATGATTGTTTTGTCTTTTGTGAGTAACGGGGAGGATTTAAGGAAGCTGCGTGAATTGATTAAACGTGAGGAAAAGCGACAAGGCATCAAACCGAGTAATATAGAGATTGTTGCAAAAGTAGAGCGGGCGGATGCGATTCATCATATTGATGACATTATAGAAGAAGCCGATGCGATTATGCTTGGGCGAGGGGATTTGGGCGTGGAGATTCCCGCCGAGCAAGTCCCACTTCATCAAAAAGAGATTGTCCATAAATGCCGTTGTGCGGGTATTCCGGTAATTGTGGCAACGCAGATGTTGGAAAGTATGAAGGACAAGCCACGTGCCACGCGTGCGGAGGTGTCGGATGTGGCAAACGCGGTTATAGATCATACAGATGCGATTATGCTTTCCGCCGAATCGGCAACGGGAAAGTTCCCTGTAAAGGCGGTGGAGACGTTGGTAACGGTTGCGGAGGCTACGGAGGCGAGCGTGTATAGTCAAGTGCGACCGGACCAACTTTGTGTGAATGATGCAGATACAGCTTTAGTGGATCAAATTCGTGTGGCCATGGAGGGAGACAAAGTAGAGGCTATTGTATCCGGAATGCAGTTTGGAGACGTGGCGTTAACGATTAATAGACACAGACCACAGGTTCCGATTTTTATCGCGGCTTTAGATGAAAAGCAAGCCAGACAATTATGCCTTTCTTGGGGTGTAACACCTTTTGTGCTCAAGCGCGCAAGAAGTGCGGACACCTTTCAAAAAGCTGCTCGTGCGGCGTTGGAAGAACAAAAGCTTATTAAGAAAACAACACAGCTCCTGTTTATCACAGGCGCCTAGTAAAAACCCCACACAAACGTGTGGGGTTTTGGTAATAATGTTGACGTTTTGTAAAGATATTGCTAATTTTCTTTCGTCGACACATTCCACCCCGTCGACGCGAGGTCGTCATGAGCAATAGGCTATTTCCACCTTACCTGAACGCAGGCTCGTTCGGGGATGCGGTTTGGGTGATGCAGATGATTCTCAACGGGCTGGTCGGCTCGCGGCGCACGGTTGAGGTGAACGGCCGGCATGAGGGAGAGAGCGTAAAGGCAGTCATGCGTCTCCAGCGAGAAATTCTCGGTCTTGCTGAGAGCGAAGTGGACGGCAACTTTGGCCCCGGTACCCGCAAGGCCCTGCGGGAGAGGTTCGGCATCGACGTGGATGTCATCCCGTTGCCAGTGGTAACCATCAGCCTGTACACCCAGTGGATGGGCCCAGACCACGTGGGGATCAAGTACTGGCCACCGAGGTAGAAGCGTTAGCCGAGGGAACGCTCCGCAAAAAAATCGCTCTTGGGTCCGTACTCCCAGGAGCGGTCTTTATTTTACGGCAGAGGCGCTGCCAAGCTAGATTTGTTTATTTTTTTAAAATAAGTTTCTTGCAATAAAACGCGCGACCGGAACTGAATTTTAGATATTGTTCAAAATGTTCCGCTCCTGTTTTTGTTGCGAAAGCCGCATACCAAATGAGAGTCCATGGCAGATATTTTTCGTATGTTGTGACTTCCCGGTATTGTGCTCACGTAAACGCTTCTCACCATCTTGACCAGTTGATCCGTAATAGCATCTTCCATTAATGTTGCTTTGAAGAATATACACAAAATACATACTTCCATATTGTACAAAACAAACACGACCCCATCGAGGTCGTGTTTGTGGTTTGGTCCTCCTTCGCTCCTGCGGAGCTTTGGAGAGACATCCCCCATAGCTCGTCTTTGACGAGCGGCGGGGGATGGCGGACCGGACGAGACTCGAACTCGCAACTTCCGCCGTGACAGGGCGGTGCTCTAACCAATTGAACTACCGGTCCATTTTGCGCGGGGGAACTGTATCACGCGTGGCAAAATGGGTCAAGATAATAAGTGATGCACACTTGTTCCCGCAGCGGTTTTGGTTGAAAGACCGCTACTTGTTGCTCGCTTTCTTATATTAGCAAACACTCTCCTCGTCAATCATCCGAGATTGATCTGCTTCTCTGTGATAAAACCGACCAAGGAAAATAAAAAAAAGTTCTCCCCGCGCCAAGGACTGGCACGGGGTTCGTTTTTCACCTAGGGCTTAACCACGCTAGTCGCTGCTGCCTTTGTGAGCGCAACGGCCAGGACGAGGCACGCCAGACAGTGCCCGGCGTAGACGCCCCCCACGGCCAGCGCAAGGGGCAATGGCGAGCCGATCCAATCCGGCCCATGCCGGTAGATGAGCCGCGATTCAATGTTCTCCACGAGTAACATGGAGTAACCAAGGGTCAAGAAGAACGTGCACACTCCTCCTAACAGTGATCCGATCAGATAGGACGTTTTCAAGGGTCTCCTCTCGCAGCGTAAGCGTTGCCACGCTGCGTTGAATCTTCTCCTCAGACGCCAATACACTAGGCTTCTTTTTTAAAAAAGTCAATGGATTGCCGACTTTCCAGAGAAGTAAATTGTTGTATACTGTCGGCGTATGAACAGATCGTCAGAACCTCTTAAGCCAATTATCATCGGTGTGGCTGGTCCGTCCGGGGCGGGGAAGTCAATAGCGTGTAAGCGACTGGTACAAGAATTTCCCGGAGTTATGAGGTTAAAATTTGATGATTTCTTTTGTGATGAGGTAGATGTGGATCGTCACCCGCTTGGATTTGCTAATTGGGACAATCCATCAAGTATCAAATGGGAGTGGTTGCAAACGGCCTTGGCAACGCTCAAAACAGGATTGCCGGTCATTATCCCAAACTATGAGAGGTCTCTTAATAAAATGGTGGGGACAAAATGTATTCAACCTACCCCTATTATTTTATTAGACGGTTATCAGGTGCTTTATGATCCGGGTGTAAGAGATTATTTGGACTTTGCGCTCTATTTTGATCTTCCCGAAGACTTACAGATAGACAGACGTATTGCCAGACAGCCAAACGTAGACAGAGGATACCTCTATCACGTGATGATTCCTGCGGCCCGTGCCTTTTTGTATCCAACAAAAAAATACGCCACGCATATGGTGAACGCCACATTAGAACCGGACGCGGTCTACCAATCGGCTCGGTCGCACTTTGTGTCACTTTTTGATACCATAGAGGGAGTAAGGAGTCAGACAACGTCAGTAATAACACGCTAAGCTCGTATCAAATAGAATATGCCTACCGTTTTTTCTCGATTAGCCACAATTCAACCAACACACGAGGAAAAAAAGGATGCTGTATTGAGGCTGATTGATGAGAGCTCGCCGACGGGAGGGTTTTACATTATGTTGATGTGCGCCACGGTCATTGTGGCTGTGGGACTGATGATTGGAAACGCGGCGATTGTGATTGGGGGAATGTTGGTAAGCCCATTGCTGGCGCCTTTGTTGAGCTTAGCACTTGGAATGGCGATGGGAGACAAACAGGTGATATTGCGATCCATTTGGATTATTTTTGTTACATCGGCGTTTGTGTTTTTGGTGTCCTGGTTTATGTCGTTTTTTATGAACTTTGAGAGCGTGAATAGAGAAATCGTGAGCAGAATAGAACCTTCGCTCGCGTACTTGGTGGTGGCGCTTTTTGCCGGGATTGCCGGGAGTTTTTCCTACATTAAGCCAACAATGAACGTGATTTTACCGGGTGTTGCTATTGCGATTGCCGTGTTGCCTCCACTGGCTGTAAGTGCGTTGGGATTGAGTTTGGGTGATACGGATATTTTATTTGGAGCACTGTCTTTGTACTTGGTAAATCTGGTGGGAATTGTGCTTGCGAGTTTGGTGGTGTTTGCCACGTTTGGATTTTATCCGTTGCGTCGTCGCGCGGAAATGGAGATCAAAAAAGAGGTGAAGTAGGCACGAATAAAAAAAGTGATCATCTTTTAGAAAAGCAGAATCCCCCCGACCACAGTGTGGCGGGGGGATTCGTCGTTGGGCTCCGACGGAAGGTCAGGAGCCCGATGGGGTGGCGGAGGAGAGGACGAACTCGTCCTTCTCCACCGCCAAGCTGTAGGTGCCGGGCTTGAGGCCCTGCACCTGTGATGGGGCCGCTCGGGTGAACTCCGCCACGAGGGCGGGGTCACCCGTGATGACCACCCCCGCCGGGAGGGTGGGGGTGGTCGCGGCCGTGGGGGCGGGGGTCGGGGCGTTGAGCGCCCCGATCTGCTCGTCCAGGGTCTTGTGGACCCCGGGCATGCAGCGGGCCGGAGCCCGGTCTGCCCCGAGTTGGCAGTACCGGTACCCCAGGGGGGTACCGGCGTCGTCCTGCATGTGGACCCGCCAGACGCCGAACGTCTGGCCCTCCACCGTCTGCGTGCTGGGCCCCGTGAGGTCCACCACGTAGGCGTGGGCGTCGCCCACGCCATCGATCCACGCCCCCGAGGGGGTCGTGGTCGAGGTCTCGGCTCGGGTCGCGTTTCGCGACCCGAGCCACCTGTAGACCCCCTGGAGGGTCAGGAGGCCGAAGAGGAGGGCGAAGAGGAGGGCGATGATGAGGAGGAGGATCCCTCCCCGGCTGCGACGGGGGCCGCCGAGGTCCGGGTTGGGGTCGCGGGCATCGTCGTCGCGGGTCGTGGGGGGCATGGTCTCATCCTCTCGTACGGCGCCCAGCGTCTGCCGGGGGCCCTGGCGGTGGGTGGAGCCTTGGAACAGAACGTTCCTTGGCCTCCGGGGTTTTGTGCCAGAGTCTCTCTACCAGTGTTTGATAGGGAAAATCCGGCACAAAAGCCAGCAGGTTGTTAAAAAGAACAACAGGCATTTATAGCATAAAATGAGCTTTCTGTCAATAGTCGCTCTTATTATGTATCTATTTTCTTATTTTTTCTTTTCCTACGCCTCGCTACCTCTTTTTATTGATTTTGTCATTTTGAACAATCCATTTGAGGTGAAATATGGACGATCGTCCATATTTCACCTCAAACCTGCAAAGCGCATTATTCCACTCTTTGATCAATTTCCGCTTATCTTACACGTATTTCTGTTAATAATGTGCAGTATAGCTAAAATAGAGATGATGTTAAAAAAGAACGATCGTCATGTAATTGAATCGTTAAACACGGGAGAAATGCCTGGGTTTGTCTATTCTCTCGGGGACGAAGGCTTGAATCAGATCAGATCCTCATCCACATGCTTCATATTAATATCGACCAAATCCTCCACGGACATTAAAAAAAGCGCGCCCGCCCCGGAGGTTCCGGGACGAGCGAGTTGCTCAGTTGCGCGGGATGCGGATGGGAACGAATCCCGGTGCGGGGGCGGAGCGGCGGACGCGGACTATCACCTCCGGCGTGGGCGGCTCTGGGGAGCGTTCCACGGGTACGGGAGTGACGGCCGGAACTTCCTGCTCCTGTGTCGTCTTGAGATCGCCGACCTGTGCTTCCAGGTCGGCGATCTCCTCCTCCTGTTGCACGACCCGCTCGGCGAGCCGGTCGTCCATCGAGGAGAGCACATCGGTCACATCCGCGCCGTTTTCTTCCTGGGAGCCGGTGAGGGCTTCCAGAACCAGCGAGGTGGCCGCCTCGCGACGGGCGGTGTACACGTGGTGCACGTAGAACACCGATCCGATCCCCACGATCACTAGCACCAAGGCACATGCCAGAATCGCCACTGCGGTCTTTTTGGCTTCCATCTCCGCGTACTCCTCTTCTGGTGTGAGGGTCGGGTCCATCGGACCAAACCCAACGTCTGCCATCCGAACTCTCACCATCTGCCAAACCCGCGCACGGAGGCGCGGCTTGTGGGTGAGCAAGTTGATGCGCACCCATGCTTGCGGGCGCAGCTCCGGTTCATCTTCTTCCCACGCATTACTCAGAAGGGCCTCGCCCTGGTCATACCATGCGGCGATTTGTGGATCTTCCGGACTATTCAGCGAACTCTCCAGCTGTCGCATCTGAGCCGTGGAGGCTCCTCCTGCCGCACGCCGTTCCCACGGAACAGGGGCGTCGCTCTCAACCATCTCCTCAAACGCTCCCAGCATGGGCACCTCCGACGTCCCCACCGTCTCAAGCGTCGGTGGGGAATCCGGGTGGCGCGGTGCCACATCGAACGGATCGCGAACGGCCACATGGCCGCCCTGCTTGTCATTTGCACTAGCAAGCGGATCACGGCTGGTTGCCATGGCGTCCTCCTCATAGGGGTTTGATTCCATTGGCAATCTAGGGGATTTTTGGGTTCTTGTCAAGGGGTCGCTCGGAGTG
>DOMJ01000024.1:0-347 GCA_003509895.1 Candidatus Uhrbacteria bacterium
AATATGAATGAGTGCTGTCTGACACAGGATAGCCGCACCCACAATCAACAACGTTCCAAGGAGAAGAAACGGATGGGACACAACGTACACAAGTGTTGGTCCAATAAGTTCCGGCGGTAATACGTGGTTGGTTGTTGCGGTGATCGCCGGTGCAATCCCATGAATACCAAACAGAAAACTATACGAATACAAAATGCTATCAATGAGGGCGCCGAGCCCCACAATACTTGCAAGAGGTGCAATAAAAAGAAGGGCGGGTTGTGAGGTGAGCGTCTTCCATCCGCCAAGAAAATGTTTTGTATGCCATCCGTTTTTCATATGAGGAGATTATAGCAGATTTCGTATAA
>DOMJ01000024.1:470-2095 GCA_003509895.1 Candidatus Uhrbacteria bacterium
GTATAAGGCGTGAGTCTGTAGTATGCTGATCAGATCAAATGAGTATGAAGTATGAGGTATGGGGATCACATCCAGCCTTCGTCTCCGAGAACACAGGTGTTTTGAAAGATGGAGCTTATGCGGAGTCTTCTCAAAACGACTGTGTTTGAAGATAAGTGTATTCGACGAAGGAGTTCAGGCGATGTTGGGAACGAAGGCACGAAGACTTATTTCTACGTCCGAGTCCCTTGTAAATACAACCCGAGCGACTTGTGCCGAAACAAAAACCCCACACCACTAGGTGCAGGGTTTTTGTTTTAGGACTGCTTCACGTCCTTTTTTAAGGTCGTAACAATCGCCTCGAACTCCTCTTTTTCAATCGTTTCCTTGTCGAGCAAGACCTTTACAATCTTGTCCACCTCTTCTCTGTGTTGAATAAACAGAGCGCGCGCGCGGTCTTGTGCGTCGGCTACAAGCTTTTGCACGGTTTCATCGATCTTGTAGGCGGTCTTGTCTGAGTAGTCACGATGTTCTTGCATATCGCGGCCAAGAAATACTTGCTCCGTTGCTTTTCCGTAGGTGCGAGGCCCAAGATCGTCGTCCATACCGTAGCGCTTAACCATGGCATTCGCCAACTCGGTTGCGCGTTTTAAGTCGTCTGATGCACCGGTAGTAACGTCTCCTATTACAATAGCCTCTGCAACGCGACCTCCCAGCATCATTGCCATATCGTTATAAAAGTCTTGTTTGCTTTCCATACGGTTGTCGTCGATCGGCAACTTCATGGTGTAACCGGCAGCACGACCGCGAGAAATGATAGAAATCTTGTGAACCTCATCTCGTACACCGGCGTAATGACCTACAATGGCATGACCCGCTTCATGGTACGCCGTTACTCGTTTTTCTTCGTCCGTAATAACGCGGCTACGACGAGCTGGTCCGATCATCACTTTCTCTATTGCCTCACGCAAAATTTCATTTGTGATAGACGTTGCATTTTCACGTGCGGTAAGAATAGCGGCCTCATTGAGAACATTCTCGAGGTCTGCTCCGGCAAAGCCAGAGGTGCGCTGTGCCACGACTTCCAGTTTTACATCGTCGGCGAAGGGCTTATTCTTTGCATGGATCTTTAAAATCTCCTCTCGTTCTTTGCGGTCCGGTAAGTCAATCATCACTTGGCGATCAAATCGGCCCGGGCGTAACAGGGCGGGATCCAAGACGTCCGGTCGGTTGGTTGCCGCCATAACAATCACACCGTTATTTTTCTCAAACCCGTCCATCTCCACCAAGATTTGGTTGAGTGTTTGCTCACGTTCGTCGTGCCCACCACCCACACCGGCACCACGCTGCCGTCCAACGGCATCAATTTCATCAATAAAGACAATACAAGGTGCGGCTTTTTTTGCGCGTCCAAACAAATCGCGTACGCGACTTGCACCAACTCCCACAAACATTTCCACAAACTCAGATCCGCTCATATGAAAGAAGGGAACACCGGCCTCTCCGGCAACCGCTCGCGCAAGAAGGGTTTTACCGGTTCCCGGCCGTCCCATAAGGAGCACGCCTTTTGGAATCTTGGCTCCCACATCGTCAAACTTTTTTGGACTCTTTAAAAAGAGGACCACTTCTTCCAATTCTTCTTTTGC
>DOMJ01000024.1:2245-3090 GCA_003509895.1 Candidatus Uhrbacteria bacterium
ACTTCTTCCAATTCTTCTTTTGCCTCGTAGGCACCGGCCACGTCGGCAAACGTTGTGTCTGTGTTGGTTTTCCCGGAGGGGTCCTGTGCTTTGCTTTGTCCAAAACTCATCGCCTTGTTTTGGGCGCCTTGCATTTGGCGGATCATAAACCAAGCGAGGCCACCGAGGATGATCGCTAAAATAAGCGTTGGCACCATGCGCGCGATCAATTCCTTGGTGGTATTGTCTTTAACGGTAATTTGAATAGACTGCGTCGCTTCGCTCGGCACATCGTAATTGGAAAAGAGATCGGAAAGAGATTCTGTGCCTTCTTTGCGCGTAACGAGTTCTGATCCGTCTGTTGCAATAATACGCAACGTTTCATTTTCAACATCTACCGAGGCAATTTCTCCCGCCTTAACGCGCTCAATAAAGGAGCTGACGCCGATTTCTTCCGGCTTGGTTTTATTGAGGTTCATGGAGCCCAAAAGGCTCCCAATCAGCAAGATAACAATAACGGTGTAGAGGATGCTGCGAGGGTTAAAAAGTGGCTGTTTCTTCATAGTTTTTCTATTTCAGTGTGCGACGATCGTACAGGGATATGGGTATAAGATCAAGTCTGTTGGGGTAAAGAGAAAACTCGCGTTCGACCAGACCCAGCCAATATGCCCCGGCTGGGGGAGTCGTACGCGAGCTCTCTTTGTCAACCCCCCAAAAACCAAAACGAGGCTGGAAGGCCCCGTTTTGTTGCGTGTTTACGCGGTTGTTTCTTCTGAATCTGTAACCTCTGCCGTAGCATCTGTAGGCGCATCTGCAGGAGCGACTAACTCTCCCTGATTGTCCGTTGCTTCCGCTTTTTCTTTCTT
>DOMJ01000021.1 GCA_003509895.1 Candidatus Uhrbacteria bacterium
TCGGGTTACGACAGGCTGGATGTCGAAACACCTAGAGAGTATACGGCTCAACGTGGATTTGACCAAGGCGCCGAGACCCCGGCATACGATTTAGAATCCCATTTTTTGCGCCAACCTGTTGAATCACGCTTTCTGCATTGAGGGTTGCAAGTCTAAGTGCCATAATCGGATCCTGAAAAACAATCATCCCTGCCGTGAATGCGGATCCAAATGCGTCTCCCGCGCCGGTGGTGTTTATGGGGGATACGTTACTTGGATAAGCAAAATAGCACTGTTGCCCGCGAGAGGTATACGCACCGTGTTTGCCATCGGTGATCACAACAGATCCTCCCACACATTCCGTAAGACGCTTCATGATCGTCCTAAGATCAGAGGGAACAAGACGTGTGAGTTGTGCCGCTTCGTCCCTGTTAAGCGAGAGAATATCTGTTTGTTTGAGTAACGGTTTTAGTTTATTCAGGCCCAGTCGGAGACTTGCAGCCCCCGGATTCCATGTAACGTGGATATCTTGTGTTGCGGCGTGGGCAAAAATCTTTTTAAGCAATGGTATATTTCCACTGAGGCTGCTCATATAGAGCCACTTACAATGAATGCGTTCCCAAGGAATTTCTTTTGCTTGGAGTGTTGCCGAGGCACCTCTATATACAAGCGCCGTACGCCTTCCGTCATCTGTCGTGAGAAGCGTGGAGTAGCCTGTTTGCTCCTTCTCCGATTGAATCATGAGCGTTGTATAGACTCCGTGCGAATGGATATCTTCCGTCACATCTTTTCCGGTGCCGTCTTTGCCAATTTTGGCAATGCACGCTGTTTTTAATCCAAGATGCGCAAACGTAGCCGCCGCATTTGTTGCACCGCCACCCGAGGAAAAAACAGGCGAATCTATTTCCAGCTTTCCACCAAGAAGAAAGCACGCTTCCGGCAGCGTGTCCGTACCACGATTTTCTACAATAAAATCTTTACTTTGAACGTAAACGTCGCGAACGGCCGCACCAATGGTGATTACATCAAAGGTCATGTACATGTGTTAGATGTTCCAAAAAGTTGCATTTTACGCTTCACTTCTTTTTTAATCGCTTCTCGCCCGGATCCCAAATATTGACGAGGATCCATATTGTCCGGATTGAGCGTCATATATTTATCCACGGCTCCCGTAAAGGCAATGCGAAGGTCGGAATCAATATTTACTTTCCCAATACCGCCGGCGATCAATTTACGAATTTGTGGAGACGAGATGCCCTTGGCGGTAGACAGGTCTGCTCCGTACGTTTTAGCAATGTTGACGAGGTTGGCGGGAATGCTGCTGGCACCGTGTAGCACAAGGGGAATCGAGGTTTGTGCACGGATGAGCGCCAGGCGCTTATAGTCAAGTTTTGATCCTCCGAGAAACTTTGTTACTCCGTGGGCGGTACCTATGGAGATGGCGAGAGCATCGCACCCGGTCTCTTTTACAAAGGACTCTACAAGCGCCGGATCTGTCATAAAGGCGTCGCGAGCGTGCACGTCCAGGTTATCTTCCTTACCGGGGATGGGCCCGAGTTCGGCCTCAACCCAGATGTTTTTTTCGTGAGCAAGAGCAACGATTTCCTTTGTAAGAGCCAGATTTTCCTTGTAAGAGTAAGAGGATCCATCAACCATGACGCTTGTATACCAACCGCTTGCAATCGCCTCTTTTACTAAATCAACGTTTGTTCCGTGATCCAGATGAAAGACAATGGGCACGTCTACCTCCTTTGCAATCGTGTGCACCATGGAGCCGAGGAGGTCCATACCGGCGTATTCTATGGCACCTTGGGATGTTTGGATAATGACAGATGCGTTTTCTTCCACGGCAGCCTCAACGATGCCTTGAAGCGCCTCCATATTATTGATGTTAAACGCTCCAATCGCGTAATTGTGTTGCGTGGCGTTTTTGAGTATTTTGGCAGGGGAGGAGAGCATATCTGTATTAGTAATGGGTATGGGGTATGAGGATGAGGATCAGATAAGGAGCAGTATGTAGTATACAGATTAGGATCTTATTAGATCCAGCCTTCGTCCCCGAGTTCAAAATACTAGATCGTCGTGACGGCATAAGGAGATTGCCTGAGGAGATGCAGAATTTGCTGGCGCGTTTGTAATCCTTTCTGTGGACCAACGTATTGGATCACTTGTGAGGCATTTACCGTTCCCCATGTAAGCGCGGTAGGCAAATCAAAACCTGATGCGAGAGCGGCGAGCATTCCTGTTGCCATAGCGTCTCCGGCACCCGTTGCTTCTACGCGCGTGCTTGTAAAAATGGGCGCGTGGTAAATAACGGTATTTTCTGTCCCATATGCTCCGTTTTCGCCGTCCGTGAGGATAACGACACGTGGACCCATTGCCTGCAAACCACGCAGCAGAGCTTGTACATTGTGAGAATCAACATGAAGCAATGTTTTTGCTTCCTCCTTATTTACAATAAGAAGCTCGGAGAGGCCAATGAGGTCAAAAAGACTTTGATCTAATTCTTCCAACTGAATGGCGCCCGGGTTAATACTCAATTTGAGCTTTTTCTCTTGTTTGAGGGCAATTAAACGGTTAAAAAGGGATTGATAATTTGGTCCCATTTCTGTAACAAAGATCCAAGAAGCCTCTATGGAATCCGGAACAAGATAGGTATGCGGATGATGAACAGCGAGAATCGTGCTCTCTCCCTGAAAATTTAAAATGGCAGAAAAACTACTCTGTTCGTTTTTTGCGATCTGAACGTAATCTGTAGAGATACCTTCTTTTTTGAGCGTATCCATGGCAAGCGTCGCCGTTGTATCGTCTCCGACAACACTTAGAATACTGGTAGAGAGCCCAAGCTTCCGTGCACCAATGGCCACATTGGGAGCCGATCCCGCCATCATGGAAACAGCAGAATCAACAGGGATTTTTTGCCCGTACTTAATACGCATTTCACAAGCGCGTGTGTCTTTTGCACAAAAAACTTTTGCGTCGTTACCCAGATCAATAAAGACGTCTAGCTTTATATCACCAATGGTCAGAAGATCGTACATGTGGCTCTAGTATACCAGGTAAAACAAAACAGCGGTCATGATCGCTGTTTAAAAAACACACATCCGATTTTGAGCTAGGATACTTTCATTGTCAGAACGGATAAGACCTGTTTTATAATCTCCGTGTGATCCAGGTGAAACGCCTTTATGAGTTGATCGGGATCGCCGGAGGTGCCAAAGCAATCTTGCATACCAATCATACGCATCGGTGTTGGTTGATAGCGTGCGAGACATTCGGCAACCGCTCCACCAAGACCGCCGGCGGCTTGAGCCTCTTCTACGGTTACAACAGCACCACAGGTTTTTGCCGCGGCTATAATCGTCTCGTGGTCCAGAGGCTTAATCGTATGACAGTTTATCACCATGGCATGGATCTTTTTTTCTTCCAATGCTTTTGCGGCAAGAAGGGCTTCATGAACGAGGGGTCCCGTGGCAATAATCGCTACGTCTGTCCCGCTCTTAAAAGTCTCCGCGCGCCCTATTTTAAATGGTGTTTTTGCCGTTGTAAATGAAGGTGTCGCAGAACGTCCAAAACGGATATAGACCGGGCCTCTTATGGCCACACACGCCTCAACCGCTCGCTTTGCTTCCAGATAATCACAAGGAGAGAGAACGGTCATATTGGGAAGAACACGCATAAGCGCAATATCTTCCAACATTTGATGTGTTGCGCCGTCGGGACCCACGGAAACACCGGCATGTGCTCCCATAATTTTTACCGGTTGATTTTGAATCGCTGCGCAGAGCCTGATTTGTTCCCAGTTGCGACCCGGAGAAAACGCGGCATAGCTTGAGATAAAAGGAATTTTGCCCTCCAATGCCAATCCTCCGGCAATGGCGGCCATGGACTGTTCAGCAACTCCCATTTGAATAAAGCGTTCCGGGTACGCCTCTTTAAAGCCAAAACTCCTTGTTGATTCGGTAAGATCACAACAAAGTACCACCACGTTTTCATTTTTTCTGCCGGCTTCTATTACGCCATCGCCGTATCCAAACCGTGTAGGAATGCGTTTTACATCCTTACGATATGTTGCGGGGGAGAGGGCGGGTTTTTGAGAGGCCGGCATAGGGGCTAGTTGCGCTTGTGTGCAATGGCGCGTGCAATGAGCCAGGCGATAAGCCCAATCGGAAGCACAACGCCGATACCAAGGATCACAATCCAGATAAGGGCCTCTACAAGAAATTGAAACACCACCACAACACTTTGTAGGGCCACGGCAAGTGTTTGTCCCGGTTGGAATGGCTTGGTTGGAAGAGAAACGCGTTCGGTTTCCTGTAAATTGACGGTGATAGTGGAGTAACTTGTGTGGTTTTCCAGGTACTGAATTTGTCCCTGCAAACTTTCAATACGCGCACGCACGTTGGAAAGTTCTCGTTGTACGCTTAATAAATCACTGACCGATCCGGATTGATTTAAGAGGGCGAGATACGCCTGCTCCTCTCCACGGGCAACACCAAGACGAGCTTGGAGGTCTGTGTATTGTTCGGTTACGTCCTGTGCGTCGGTTGATTCGTCTATCACTTTTACGCCAACGGCACGAATTTGTTGCAGGGCGCTTGTATATTGATCGGCGGGGAAGCGAATCGTAATAGAGCCGTAACGTGTTCCTTGGCTGTTCTCTCCCGCGTTAGACGATTGAACAAATCCGCCCAAAGACTCGGCGAGTGAGCTAATGGTATCGATCCCGCTTTGCACATTCTCAATCTGTAAGGAGACGTATCCCGTTTTTATAATACGTTGATCGGCTGTTGCCGCCGTCTCTCCCGCTACCTGAGGTTCTGGATAATAGAGGTCTGAAGATTCTTGCATAACGGCACGCTCATTGTAGGCAAACGAGTCCATAGGAGCCGCCATGCCAAAGTCTGACTTTGTGAGCCCAAGACTATTTGATGAGGTCGCAACAAGGGAAGGAGAGCCTGTCATGAGAGCGAACGCAACGGCACAAACAAGCACTACGGCACCAATGATCCATTCTTTTTTTGGCATGCGCATATTAGAGAGATTCACTATCAATTTTTCCATTAAGAGTTCGTAATTGTGCGAGGGCGACACGTGCCTCCTGCGTATTTGGCGGTTTTCCATGCCACCGATAATCGTATTCCATAAAGTCTACGCCTTTTCCCGGAATGGTGTGGGCGATGATAACGGTTGGTTTTTCTGTTACGGCGTGTCCCTGACCAATCGCGTCCACGATTTCACGAACATTGTGCCCATCAACCTCCATCACGTGAAAGTTGAATGCTTCAAATTTAGCTCGCAACCCCTCCAAGGGCATAATGACCTCTGTTGGCCCGTCTATTTGAATGTTATTGCGATCTACAATCCAGGTCATATTATGTAACTTCTCCTTGCCCGCAAATAGGGCGGATTCCCAAGTAATTCCTTCCTCCAATTCGCCGTCGGAGAGAATGCAGTAGACGTGGGAGCGGGACGTGTTCATACGTAGGGCATAGGCGGCTCCACAGGCTTGCGAAGATCCGTTGCCAAGAGGACCGCTTGTATTCTCCAGCCCCGGAAGTGTTCCATATTCCGGGTGGCCCTGGAGTCTTGTGCCAAATCGCCGCAAGGTCATGAGTTCCTTTTTTGGAAAAAACCCTGCGTGCGCCATAGCAACATATTGAATGGGGACAACGTGTCCGCAACTCAAATACAAACGATCACGATGCTTCCATTGAGGCATGGTTCGCTTGTAGTTCATGACGTGAAAATAGAGTGTCGCAAAGATTTCTGCCAAGTCTAACGGACCTGCCGAGTGTCCGGAGCCGGCGTGAGTCAGCATTTTAATGAGGTCGCGACGCATTGCTTGCGCACGCTCTTCAATCGCACGAACCTCCTCATCGTGAATCGTTAGCATAGTGCTATAAGTATAGCAGATTTAGTATGAGTATGGGGTATACGGATCAGATCGGACCAGATCAGTATCAAACCTGCATCCCCGAGAACACGTGTGTTTTGAAATTTGTTTTTCTTCCTTTTTGTTTCGGCACAAGTCGCTCGGGTTGTGTGTAAAAAAGGGACTCGGAAGTAGA
>DOMJ01000026.1:0-176 GCA_003509895.1 Candidatus Uhrbacteria bacterium
TTTGAAACGGATTTATTTACGCCTATCATTGAGGTCATTGAATCTGTCACAGGCGCACAATACGGAAAACAACAACGAGCGATGCGTATTATTGCGGACCATGTTCGTACGGCCGTTATGATGATCTCGGATGGCGCTCAACCATCCAACAAGGATCAGGGCTATATTTTGCGTCG
>DOMJ01000026.1:373-3519 GCA_003509895.1 Candidatus Uhrbacteria bacterium
TCAAATGGTGATTGCTATAGAAGAAAAGAAATTTCAAAAAACACTTTCTAAGGGACTCAAAGAGTTTGAAAAGATGTATATTGCTCATAAAACCGTGAGCGGAGAAGAGGCTTTTGTTCTCTACTCAACATACGGATTTCCTCTGGAACTCACTGAAGAGCTTGTACGAGAGAAGGGTAAACACGTTGATAAAAAGACGTTTCAGGCAGAATTTACTAGGCATCAGGAGCTCTCTAGACTGGGTGCCGGTCTCAAGTTTGCCGGAGGGTTGGCGGATCATTCAGACGAGACGACTAAATTGCACACGGCAACACATTTACTGCACAAGGCGCTTAGAATGGTTCTGGGAGATCACGTGGAGCAGAGGGGAAGTAATATCACGTCGGAACGTCTTCGTTTTGATTTTTCCCATACGGATAAGCTCACAGACGAACAGAAAAATCTCGTGGAACAGATCGTTAATAGCCAGATAAAGGCAAACCTCCCCATGGGATTTGAGATGATGACGGTAGAAGAGGCAAAAAATGCGGGTGCCATTGGTCTTTTTGAGGATAAATACGCGTTGTTGGGTGATAAAATAAAGGTATACACCGCAGGTGACGCTGAGCATGGCATCTTTTCTCGTGAAATCTGTGGAGGGCCGCATGTTGACCGAACAGGAGACCTCGGAGCCTTTGCCATTTTGAAGGAAGAATCCTCATCCTCTGGAATTAGACGTATTAAGGCAGTCATTGGAGAACAGGCCCTTCTTGCATTGAAAGTGAGAAAATCCTAGTAAAAGTACTCTTTTTATCTTCCTGTGGACAGGTGGGAGTCAATTCCTTGACAGATCAATAGAAAACCCTTAGAATTCCCCACGTTATCTCCACTTGCAAATTTATTAAGAATTTGCTAACCTCACCCACGTTACAAACTATGGGTTCCAACAATGACGCAATCGAAGTCCGTGGAGTAGTTGAAGAACTTCTTCCGGGCACTAAATTCCGAGTGGTGATTGAGAGTGGCCAAGAGGTCACTGCGCATCTCGCGGGCAAACTGCGTCGTTTCCGTATCCGGATTTTACCCGGAGACGAGGTAAAGGTGGAGCTGAGTCCATATGATCTCTCGAAAGGTCGTTTGACCTATCGGTTCTAAATGAACTCCCAAGCCATGGCTTGGAACAAATCTATTCCTCGCTGAATAGCAAGACTATGAAAGTACGAGCCTCAACAAAACCGATGTGCCGTAATTGTAAGGTGATTCGAAGGAATCGCCGTGTTTGTGTAATCTGTATTAATCCGAAGCATAAGCAACGTCAAGGATAACTATGGCCCGAATTGCAGGAGTTAGCTTACCGCGTGAAAAACGCACCGTCATTGCCCTCACCTATATCTTTGGGGTCGGTCTTGTGACGTCAAAAAAAATCCTGGCTCAGGCCGGAGTTGATGAGTCTATTCGTGTTAAGGACCTTTCCGAGGCGGACATTTTAAAGATTCGCAATATTCTCGAGAAAAATAGACGTGTGGAGGGCGACCTCCGTCGAGAGATCATGGGGAATATTAAACGGTTAAAAGATATTGGTTCCTACCGTGGAGATCGGCACACCAAGCGTCTTCCGTTGCGCGGTCAGCGAACAAAGACCAACAGCCGAACGATGCGTGGAAACGTAAGAAAGACCGCAAGCAGTGGTCGCCGAACGGTAGCAAAGAAATAGTCTATGGCTGCAAACAAGAAAGTTGTAAAATCACGTGCCAAAAAGAAAGTGGCACGACAAGTCCCTCACGGACAGGCGCATATTCATTCATCCTACAACAACACGATTATTACGATCGCGGACTTGAATGGAAATGCCCTCGCCTGGTCCAGCTCCGGACATCTTGGATTCAAAGGTCCTAAGAAATCCACTCCATATGCCGCCTCACAGGTTGCAGAGGATGTTGTAAAAAAGGCATCTGTCTACGGAGTGAAGGAAGTCAATGTTTCCGTAAATGGGATTGGATCCGGACGAGATTCCGCTGTACGAACACTCAACACGTCTGGTCTCTCAATTCTTTCCGTAACAGACGTGACGCCAACACCTCATAACGGATGTCGCGCGCCAAAACCACGACGACTCTAGCCTATGGCCACTATTAAGAAAAAATTAGGAAAATTGAGCCGACGAGAGGGGATTCCACTGTCACCTAGTGTCAGTATCGCCAAGGTCATGCAACGCCGTCCCTATGGTCCAGGTGTTCATGGTCCAAAGCAAACGCGCAAGCGTGTTTCTACCTACGGTCTTCAATTGCGAGAAAAGCAAAAGGCAAAACTTTTGTACGATCTCCGAGAAAAGCAGTTCCGCAACTATTATAAGAAGGCAATCAAAACAGACGGCGATACAGGAGAAATTCTTGTCCGTTTGCTCGAACTCCGTCTTGAGAACGTGGTTTTGAAGATGGGTTTTGCAAAAACGCGTCAGCAAGCCCGTCAATTGGTCAGCCACAAATACTTCACCGTAAACGGTATTCCGGTCAACATCAGATCGTACAAGGTTAAATCCGGTGATACGGTGGCATTCAAGGAGACAAAGAAAGACAAGAAAATCATGCCCGACTTACTCGTGCATGCGGAAACGATCACGGTTCCAAGCTGGTTGTCAGTAGATGTCAAAGCAGGTTCTGGACAGGTCTTGAGTGAGCCAGAGGGGGACGATCTCAACCAACCATTCGATCCAAAACTCATCATTGAGTTCTACTCACGCTAAGCTCTTTCTATGGACACATTTGTCTATCCATCAACCATCGAGTACGTTCCCGGTGAACTACATAGCGCAACGCTTACCATTGAGCCATTGTTTCATGGGTACGGTACGACGATTGGAAATGCGTTACGCCGCGTTCTTCTTTCCTCTCTTCCCGGTGGTGCGTTGACGGGAGTAAAGATCGCTGGAGTTTCTCACGAGTTTACAACCATGAAGGGCGTCAAGGAGGATGGCGTCGAGATTCGCATGAATCTTAAACAGGTTGCCCTCAAAGTGTTCAGCAATACACCTGTACGACTTTACCTTTCCAAAAAAGGAAAGGGGCCGGTAACGGCAGGTGACTTTACGGCAAATGCGGATGTCGAAATTGTCAATCCACATATCGTGATCGCAACACTCACGGATGATGCAACGACATTTGAGCTGG
>DOMJ01000026.1:3596-12149 GCA_003509895.1 Candidatus Uhrbacteria bacterium
TGAGCTGGAAGCATTGGCCGAAACCGGTTACGGTTATGTGCAAACAGAAGAACGTGCAAACGAAGAGACAGAAGTGAATTGGATCAAGCTCGATGCTCTCTATAGTCCGGTAAGAGCCATCGCGTTTCGAGTAGAGCCTGTGCGTATTGGAGAAATTACAAACTACGACCGTGTGGTTATGGATATTGAGACTAACGGCGTAATCTCTCCAGAAGAAGCTGTTAAGGCTTCCACGGAGATCTTGATGAAGCACTTCTCGTTGCTCGGAGGAACCTCCGCAGCACCTGAGACAGGAGCCGAAAACGAATAAGCATATGCGACATCGCAACACGACGAAAACATTGGGACGGAAAAAAGCTTCCCGTGAAGCGATGCTTCGTAATCTCGCGACCAGTATTGTCTTACACGAGACGGTGCGAACAACGTCTGCAAAAGCAAGCGTGATTCGGCCTATCGTAGAGAAGGCTGTGACCCGCGGGAAAGAAAGCACCCTTCACGCACGACGAGAGCTCATGAAGCTCTTTATGACAGAAGGGGCCGTTAATAAAGTTCTCGAGGTCATTGGACCTCGATACGCTACACGGCCAGGAGGATATACGCGTATTACAAAGGTTGGTAACCGTCAGGGTGACGGTGCCGATATGGTAGAAATCTCATTTGTGTAATATGAAAGCAGTCGTACGAACAACACACACGCTCGACGCATCAGGAAAAGCTCCTGGACGTTTAGCTGCAGAGATTTCGATTCTTCTTCAGGGTAAGAATCGTACGGATTATGTTCCAAACTGGGACAAGGGTGAGATTGTCAATGTGGAAAACGCGATTAACATGAAGATCACTGGAAACAAGTTGACGGATAAAATCTACTATCGTCACTCTGGTCACCCGGGTGGATTAAAGCAACAAAAGTTGAAAGATGTGTTTGCTGGTGATCCGGGGGAAGTATTACGACGGGCTGTCCTACGTATGCTCCCAAAAAACCGACTACGAACTGAAAGAATGAAACGATTGACGATCAAGTAATATGGCTGAAGACAATAAATATATCTACGGCCTGGGTCGTCGTAAGTGTGCTATCGCACAAGTTCGCGTCTTTCCAAAAGGAAAGGGAGCTTTTACGATCAATGGTCGAGAAATGAAGGACTACCTTCCTGTCTTTACTTGGCAGGAACGTGTCAATCTCGCGCTTGACAAAGCAGGGCTCAAGGACGTAGCGGATGTCAGTGTGCGTGTCCTGGGTGGTGGAGTGCGTGCGCAGGCAGATGCGATTTCACTTGGTATTGCTCGTGCTCTTCTGAAAATGGATGCCGATTTACGTGCAACGCTCAAACCGGAAGGCCTCCTCTCACGAGATGCGCGTGTTAAGGAGCGAAAGAAATTTGGACTCAAGAAGGCTCGCAAAGCCCCACAGTGGTCAAAGCGTTAAACAAAGCTGCCTTCGGGCAGTTTTTTGCTAGATCATTCCGACAGAGTTGGGTACGATAGGGATAACCTAAAACAAGCGCACATGAGTCAACTTGCCAAAAATACTGCCTATCTTACTGCTGCATCAATCGGTCAAAAGATTGTTGCCTTTGTTTACTTTGCTCTTATTGCACGAATCGTTGGTGTGGAGCTTACGGGAAAGTATTTTTTGGCCCTCACGCTCACGACCATGGTAGGAGTAATGGCTGATTTTGGCCTCACATCCGTTCTGATTCGAGATATTGCCAAACGGCCGGATCAGCAACAAGGGCTTCTCGCCCACGTATTGGGTCTCAAAATTGGCTTGAGCTTGCTCGCCGCGACCATCATTGTTGGATTATCATTTGCTCTCGGGTATGACGAACTGACGCGATTACTGATGCTTACTGCGATTGTTGTGATGATTCTTGATACGTTTCACCTCACCTTTTATGGTGTGTTTAGAGGCAAGCATAAACTTGGTGTGGAATCGATCGGTATCTTTGTTGGTCAAATTGTAACGTTACTTATAGGTGTTATAAGTTTGCTTTTTGCACCGAATTTACTCTTTCTTATTGTCGCTCTGATTGGCGGAAGCCTTTGGAATGTTCTCTTTTCCGCTTATCGGCTTGCCCGTATTGGTATTAGTCCCTTTGCGGTTTCTTTTAACAGACAGCGCGCAAAAAAGCTCCTTATTATTGCGCTCCCATTTGCCTTAGCAGGCATTTTTGTAAAGATTTATTCCACCGTTGATTCCATCCTCTTGGAGCGATTTCTGGGGGATGAAGGGGTAGGCTTGTATAGTATTGCCTACAAGCTCACGTACGCGTTTCAGTTTTTACCGATGGCCTTTGTTGCAGCACTCTACCCGACGTTTAGCAAACTCATAGAAGATAAGGATCGTAAACGTCTAGCAGATGTTTTTCACACAGCTCTTTGGTATATGTCGCTTCTGGCTGTTCCGGTAGTCTTTGGGATTGCCACGACGGCAGACATCATTATTCCGCTTATTTACGGAGATGCCTATTTGGGTTCTGTTCTTCCGTTACAACTGCTGATTTTTGTTCTCCTCTTTATTTTTCTGGATTTTCCTATTGGATCTTTGCTGAATGCGGATGATCGACAGGGAACAAAGACGACGATCATCTTCTGGACGATGGTCATAAATGTGATTGCAAATGTACTTTTAATCCCACTCATAGGCGTGTTGGGAGCAAGTGTTGCGGCCCTGTTGAGCTTTACGTTTATGCTCATCGCGGGTCTTGTGGTTATTCGAAAATCGCTCACCCTGAACGGACGGTCAATCATGCAACGTATTGGTCCTGTTTTTTTGTCTGGTGTCGTCATGGCATTGGCCGTACTTCTGACAAAGCCACTTTTGGGCGTTATCACGATTCCTTTTGGAGGGGTCGTGTATATCGGGTGCCTTTTCTTGTTTAAGTCAGTGAGCTTGGAGACGCTGCGTGGATTTAAGCGTGGGATAAAAACATGAAGTTTTTAACAATTACCATTGATTACCTGCCAATGGCCGGCGGCGTGGCACGTTACACAGATACATTCTGTGAAGCGTTTGGTTCAGACATGACCGTGGTTGCCGATCTGGGCACGATACACACATCAGAGATCAAGCGACCCTTTGCCGTAACGTACAAACCGTTTATGCAAAGGAACTGGCCGAGGTGGATGGGAGCCGTGCATGAGCTGGCTCGTTATGAGGTGGACCTTGTGTTTACGCATCACGTTTTGCCTCTTGGTGTCGCCTGTTTGATGAATAAACGACGAACAAATACGGATTACGTGGTTGTGTTACATGGAATGGATTTTGAGTTGGCAACGCGCAATATGTGGAAGCGTTGGATCACCAAACAAGTTCTACGAGAAGCACGACTCGTTGTTGCCAATACACACGCCCTTGCAAGGCGTGTGCGAGTGTTTGCTGATGTGGAAACGGTTGTTGTGCATCCGCAACCCTATATTTCTCCCGCCGATCCAATACGTGCAGAGACATTTAACCTTTTGTCTGTTGGTCGCCTGATTGAACGAAAGGGAATACAGCGTGTTTTACAGGCGTTGATCATGATCCCACATTTACACGATCGCGTGCGCTACCACATTCTCGGTGGGTCCGGTGCATACGAGCAAACGATCCGCGAGTTAATAAATGATCTGCACCTTTCTGACATCGTGATCCTTACGGTTGACCCTACGGACGAACAGATTCAACGAGCCTATCAACAAGCCGATCTCTTTGTTTTGCCAACACTCACGAGGCCGGGGGATCGAGAAGGGTTCGGCATAGTCTATTTAGAGGCCGCACAGTTTGGGATCCCATCTATTGCCACAAACATGTCCGGTGTGGACGAGGCGGTTATAGACGGAGAAACGGGTCTCCTTGTAGAGACGGATCAGCAGCTTATTGATGCGATCACGACACTGATTCATGACGATGTCAGAAGAAAACAGCTAGGTGATCAGGCAAAGGAGCGTGCCCTCTCGTCCCGTGCTATGATAGAAGACCTAAAGACATCTCTTGGCCTGTGATATCCGTTATTATTCCAACCTACAACCACGCAAGTTCGCTTGGTGAAACCATTGAATCTGTTTTGCGACAGGAGGGCGTGGAATTAGAGCTTATTGTTGTTAACGATGGCTCTACGGATCAGACCCGTGAGCTCCTGAACGCCTACCAAGAGCATCCAAATATTACCATCATTCATCAAGAAAACGCTGGGCGGAATCCAGCACGCAATCGCGGATTCAGAGAGGCAATAGGAGATCAACTCATCTTTCTTGACGCGGATGCCAATTTGGATACCGACGCACTCTTTAAGCTTTCACAGGCGTTACGTGGGTCCGGGGCGTCATTCGCCTATGGTGATTTTAAATATGGTTTTGCTCATTTTAAGACGGGTCCATTTTCTGTTGATCGCCTCCATAAAATGAATTATGTGCACATTGCAGCCCTTATCAGGCGATCCGATTTCCCCGGTCTTGATGAAGCAATTAAGAGGTTTCAGGATTGGGATTTATGGCTCACCATTGTTGAACGGGGCGGATATGGCGTGTATGTGCCGGGTGAAACGATGCGGTTTTCTACGCAAGAAAGAGGCATTTCTTCCTGGATGCCCAAATCCTGGTATCATGCGCCGTGGAAGTGGTTACCATGGATTCGTTCTCGGGCTCGAGCCTACCAGGCAGCAAAGCGCATTATTCAAAAAAAACATTCTCTTACATCGTAGCGACTCCTTGCTCTATGACCTTCTTCCATCAATTTTCCGGAAAAACGTTTTGGTGGACTCTTGTTGCGCTTGTTGGTCTTGACGTGATCTCCTTTTTCACGCTTCATTCCACGGCGGAAACGGTTCTTTTTTTTGTTCTCCTCATTCTCGCCATTGGCATAGGGATAAAAAAACCCGAGTGGTTGTTTCCGATTGCAATGGCGGAACTTATCTCTACATCTAATGGCCACAGTTTAAATATTGAACTCGGTGGAATAAGCATTGGATTACGCATCGCTTTATTCACCATCTTAATGATCGTCACTGGAGTACGCCTCCTTCGCACAAAGCACAACCCCATTCCAGTGGCCTATAGACTACCCACCACTCTTCTCGTTTTGCTTCTTATGTATGGTGTTCTTCGCGGACTTGTTTCGGGTTATGATCTCAAAATCCTCTATCTGGATGCGAACGGGTATCTGGCAGTTGGTTACATACTTGCGGCGTTTACTTGGGTGCAGGACTCTGTATCTCGCAGACGTTTGTTGCAATTCGTTGGGGCAGGCGTAACGATCGTGACGTTCAAAACGCTTCTATTCTTTTTTGCCTTTGGTCATTTACATCCAAAAACGCTTGCTCCGCTCTATACGTGGATTCGCGATACACGTCTTGGAGAGATTACGTTACAGATGGGGAATGTCTACCGTATTTTTTTGCAATCTCAATGGTTTTTGGTACCTGCCGTCTTTTTAACAGCCGGGTACATGCTGCTCGCGGAAAAATCCCGAGAGAACGGCGTTCGTCTCGCGCATCTCCTTGTTTTTGCGGCAATTGTGGCAAGCCTGTCTCGTACATTTTGGCTGGCGATTGTGTGTTCTGTCGTCCTCTTTATCCTGTATGTGATTTGGAGTCGCGGATGGCGTGTTTTGATCTCACGAATACCGGACCTGGCTCTCACAAAAATTGGTGCCATTGCTCTTTTATGGGTGATCGTTGCTCTCCCGATCTTTCAGGTAGAGGGGACAACTGTATTTGGAAGTCTGTTGCGTTCTCGAGCCACGGGTACGCAGGACAGCGCGCTTGATAGTAGAAGAAAGCTCGTGGGACCACTTCTTGCCAGTATCGGCGAAGAACCGCTTGCCGGTCATGGTTTGGGCGCGCAGGTTGTATACGAAACGTCGGACCAACGCTATATTGATTCGCGAGGGACGACCTCGGTTTCCTCTTACGTGTTTGAGTGGGGGTGGCTCGATTTTTTGGTAAAATTTGGTATCCTGGGTACAGGGGTGCTCTTGTACTTGTTTTATACGGTGGGTGCTGATTTGTGGCAGGCGGCAAACAAGCACCAGGCTCAATCATGGCTTTTTATTTCACTTCTTCTCTCCTTTGTTGCGCTCCTTGTTGCACATATGTTCTCACCCTATCTGAATCATCCGATTGGGTGGGGAACCATTGCCATGATGGTGGCACTCGTTCCCAGAGTTCGTATGCTTGCTCGACCAAAAAAGCAAAGCACGCGTGCCCTGCAGTCGCTTCCTGCCATCAAACCCATAACAACGCGTAAAATCTAGTATGCTGTTTGAGATCATTCAATCTGTGATAGAAAAAGTGGACTGGGAAGACAAGGCAATACAGGTAGACATTGCCTGGCGCCAACTAGACGATCTTTTGGGAAAGGATACGTATCCAAGCCCTTAGGTATGTTACAGCTCACAAGCCCTGCCTTTGAGCACGGTTCATCTATTCCGGCGCGCTACACCTGTGACGGTCAAAACATAAACCCGCCTTTAGAGATTGCTCACGTGCCGATGAACACGCTCTCCTTAGCGCTCATCGTAGAGGATCCGGATGTTCCAAAAGGTCTGCGTGCAGATGGCATGTGGGATCACTGGGTTATTTGGAATATACCACCGTCTGTGACAATAATTGAGGAAAATTCAACGCCACCGGGTGTTGTAGGAACAAACACGAATAACAAACGAAGTTATGGCGGCCCTTGTCCTCCAGATGGAGAGCATCGGTATTTCTTTAAACTGTATGCACTTGATGCCATAGTAGACCTTCCTCAAACCGCACGTCGAACAGATCTACTCAACGCTATGGAAGGATACGTTCTTGAGCAAGCGCAGCTATTGGGAACCTACAATCGATCACATCAATAAAGTTGCTTTGTATACACAGGCCATTAAAGTGCACAAAATAGGTTATGAAATTAGATAAAAAACAAGCAGAGCTTGCCGCCATAAAAGCGGAGGCATCCACACGAATCACGGGCTATGTTTTGGCATCCTTTGGACTTGTGGCCGGTCTGGCGTGGAATGAAGCAATTAAGGCGCTCATTGAACAAATTTTTCCCGCGCCTGCGGATTCCATTCTGGCAAAGCTTGTGTATGCAACGGTCGTAACAATTTTTGTGATTGCCGTAACGATTATTGTCACCCACGTTACCAAAAGAAAAGAGTAAAGAGAAAAGATCTTTATGAGCAAGATTATTATTTCCCTCATCGGTTTATTGTTCCTTGTAGGTGCCGGTTGTACTCCCAGTCCGGATAAATACGTAGCAGAAGCAACCACGTGGGTTGAAACAAGTTCGTCAACGTATCTCTACGACGGGTCTGGCCTCAAATTAAAAGAGGCCGTTCCGGGAAACTGCGCCTCTTGTTGGGACATCTATTTAGATTTCGAATCAAGTGCAGCCGGTTTTGGCGACAGAAGCGATCAAATTCTCGCACAGGTCATAACCCCACACACAATACGTCTTCGGTATCTTCAGGGTGAGTTGATAGAAGCAATTACCGATGAGGTTTACGACGAGCAACACGCACGCAAACTGGAATCAATCTTTCTCAACGAACCGGCCAATTAAGATCCTTCTGCGTTTTTGCAACATCCATCCCAGGGGCGGGTGTTTTGCTTTCAAATTGGAGTTGATCAATCACAAGCTGACCAATGGAGGTAATGCCGTTGTGTGTTGAAAAGACAATAGATGCATCAAGTGATGTATCTACGTGAGCTTTAAGGAGCTTGAGACGCTGCCATCCTTTTGGCGTGTCTATCTCTGTCCATGTTCCAGGCCAAGGTGTGTAGGCTCGGATTTGGCGTTCTACAGCATCAAAACCTTGCTGCCAATCAATGCGCGCATCTTCCCGTGAGAGCATTTTACAAAACGTGGCTTGATCGTGATCTTGCGCCGTAGGTGTAATTAAACGGTTGATCCACCCGGCTGCTACGTCCGGAAGCCGATTGGCACCGATTTTCATGAGTTCAGGCAGTAAAACCTGGGTGGTCTTTCCATCCACCGAGAGCTCTGAAACGTCCAAAATAGGCCCGTGATCCATTCTTTCGTCCATAACCATGATACACACCCCCGTAAGCTCATCGCCCGCAAGGATGGTTGCCGGAACCGGAGCCGCTCCACGCCAATGGGGCAGGAGAGAAGGATGAATATTAAGCGTTCCATACACCGGTATGTCTACAATGCTTTTTGGCAGAATTTGACCAAACGCCACCACCACATGCAAATCGGCACCGATCTCTAACAGGTCGGATTCAATCTCCTTGCTCTTCATTGGCGTTAACACACGGATACCAAGTGACTCTGCCAAAACATGGATCGGCGACTTGGTAACCTCCGCTTTGCGTCCAACAGGTTTTGGAGGCTGGGACACCACGGCCACAACCTCAAAACGCTTATCATTCACAAGCGCTTGCAGGCCATAGGTAGAAACCTCCGGCGTACCAAAATAGACGATTGTATACATACCTATACCTCTACGTCGCCACCGTGAGTAAAGGACGTTACTTTATCAATAAAAAGAATACCGTCCAAATGATCAATCTCGTGTTGAAAAACAACGGCAAGAAAATCCTTTAATTCCAACGTGACCGGTAG
>DOMJ01000026.1:12326-12586 GCA_003509895.1 Candidatus Uhrbacteria bacterium
GGGGCCCGTATCTACCATATTGACCACGATGATTCGATCGTGCACGCCCACTTGTGGCGCGGCAATCCCAACGCCATCATCATCCATCATTGTTGCAATGAGCTCCTCGCCAAACGCCAAAAGCTCCTCGGAACCAAAACGTGACTCGTCCACAAGAAGTGACTTTTTCCGTAATTCCGGGTCTGGATTGGTGAGAATATTCATAAATTTCTTGCTTTTCCTCCTTTTTATGGCAAAGGTCGCTCGGAGTGGTGCAAAAA
>DOMJ01000008.1:0-6789 GCA_003509895.1 Candidatus Uhrbacteria bacterium
AAGGAACACCTGCCACCCTGGGCGATCCAGAAGATGGTGGCCGTTCTGTACCTGGAGGAGATGCGATGGGAGCTGGAGAGAGGCGCATCGCCACAAGAGGCGGCGGTCATGGTCCACAACAGCGCAACCTCTGCGGGATGGGACCTGCCGCAGATCGGCTGGTGGGCCTACATCCACGTGATGCGCATGCGTCTTCCGCTCAGGCTGTCCCGCACTTGACGCCGATGTCTACACCTTCTCGGCCCTTCCGTACTCGCGGTTGGGTCGACACCTTTTTATAGACAATCTGTTTAAAATCACCCCGTCCAAAAACGAGCCCTAGGCTCGTTTTATGGTTGCAAGTTGCTTTTGCATCTCCTGTATCAATTCTTCATTTGTTTCGTACGCGATCAGTCGATCTGTTACAGCTTGCACAGATCCCGATGGTTTTTCACTCTTCTTATAGATAGCAATAATGGGAACATTGTACGCATCGGCCCACCCAAGCTCAATACCCAATCCAGTTGATGGAAAAGACACCTCTGCGATCATCACGTCTGCCTTTTCAACCAAAAAGGTTTTAGAAGGAAATGGATCATCAGACGTCTCGTGCGGCAATACAAACGTATACTCCTCATTCAAAGAGCTCTCTCGCAATGGTCTGTAGAGGTCCTGAGCAAAGTCGAACGCACGGCTATGCGCAACGTAAATATTCATACTACTCCCGCACGATGGCGTTAAATTGATTGGTCAGTGTCTCAACGAGTCGCTTCATCTCTACGTCCACTTCCTCAGACGTGAGTGTTTTATTGGCCGAGAATTCCAAATGCACGGCCAGTGATTTTTTACCGATTGGCACCTGCGTCCCACGATAGAGATCGAACAGCTCCACATCTTGCAGTAAGCTCGACACCGATTGCATCGATTCCTGTACGTCTCCATATTCAACCGCCTCATCCACCAAAATCGCCAAATCGCGGTAAACGGAAGGAAACAGAGACGGCTCCGAATACGTTGGGGTGAGCTTAAGGTGTGGTTCCAAAGCCGGCACATCAATTTCTAACAGAGCAACATGCCTATCAATACCAAATTCCCTATGAGTAAGCGGGTGGATCTCTCCGATTGTTCCCACGCGCACATTGCCCACCCAAACAGAGGCCGATCGTCCCGGATGATACTGTTTTCCTCCTTCCTCACGCTTTAACTCATACGCAACATGATAGTGATCACAAAGTGTTTCCAATACTCCCTTGATTGATCTAAAAAGGTGTTCACCTGCACAATCCATCATAACACTCACTATCAACATGGATCGCTCCTCCGGCAAATCGCCTTCTCGCGGCAGGTACACGCGCTGTAATTCAAACAGTCGTTCCGCCGTTGGATGAAGTTCATTTTGCGCAAGTGTACGGAGCATCGTAGGAAGAAGCGTTGGTCGCATAACAGATTCCTCCGTTAATGGATTTTCTATCGCAAGCGCCGCGTCCAAACCAAATCCGGCCTTCACTAAATCCGTAGGATCAATAAACGAGTTCGCGTAGATCTCCGTCCATCCTGCGCCGGCAAGAAGATCCTTGATCTCCTGCTCCCGATCCAAAAGGGTGTCTGGTTCACGACGAGGAATAGCTCCTACCGGCAACGTAGAAGGGAGGTTTGCGTATCCATACAAACGCGCAATTTCTTCTGTTAAATCAACATCCGATTCTATATCCATATCACGCCAAAACGGAACACGCACAGAAAAGGCGTTCACCTCACCCGCCGCCTCGCTCAATGCAAACCCAAGACGCGTAAGCATACTCGTTTGCACCTCTACATCCAATGCCACGCCAATCAATGCATTCACGCGTTCAGGTCGCAGTATAAAGGTTTTTGGAACAGATGACTGCCCTCGTACATCCTGGACTTGCGTCACAACTTTGCCTTCTGCAATCTGTTGCAGGAGCTCTACCGCACGAGCTAACCCGTAGGCCGGTAACTCGGCAGAAACACCTTTCTCATACAATATCTGCGAGTCTGATTGTAGATTGAGTGCACGCCAAGTGCTACGAATAGAGAGTGGATCAAACGTGGCTGCCTCCAAAATAATCTTGGTTGTTTTTGCGGTCACGCCACTCCCCATCCCACCCATTACACCTGCAATTGCCACAGGCTTTGTGGCGTCGGCGATCACAAGCATATCCGGTGTGAGCGTGTATGATTCTCCATCTAGCGCTACGATTGTCTCACCCTCTTCCGCCTTCCGAACGATAATACTTCCACCTGCTATTTTAAGATAATCAAACGTGTGGAGTGGCTGACCATACTCAAGACGCACATAGTTGGTTACGTCTACCACATTGTTAATCGGTTTTGCCCCCGCAAGCAGTAATCGACGTTGCATCCACCACGGAGACGGACCAACTCGCACCTCCAAAACGGTTCCCATGTAGCGTGGACACAATTTTTGATCATCTACACGTATACTGAACACATCTTGTGTTTCTGCGTCGGCAAGTGGCATCACCGGAGCTTTAGCGAAAGGATCTACAAACTCTCCAAGCATTGCTGCATACGCCTCGCGAGCTTGCCCCACAATACTCATGCCGTCCGGTCTATTTGTGGTCTGTTCAATGTTAAAAATCGTCTCGCCGGCCAAATCTAACGCCTGCGCCAAGGGTGTTCCTACAACAGCATTCGGAATCACCTGTGATAAATCCCAAATTTGATCTCCCGAGGAGAGCTTTGCAAATCCGATCTCCTCGGCTGCACAAATCATGCCAAAGCTTGCCTGACCGCGGATCTCCGTTTCTTTCAGCTGAACCTCTTCCGTTCCATGCCAACTCACCAGAGCGTCCGGCATGGCGACCGCAACCAATTGTCCTGCTTCCAAATTTGAGCCACCGCAAACAATTTGCTGCTTGTTTCCCAGAGCAACCTCCGTAAGCACAAGACGGAGCTTATCCGCATTTGGATGTGGGTGTACCTCACATATTTTACCAACCACCACCCTTGACCCCATAAAAACATCCGCACGAAACGACTTTTCCACCTCATTTCCAATAAGAGTCACCTGCCTAGCATAATCTTCCGGAGTAAACTCCGTTTGCAAATACTCCTTGATCCAACTGTATGGCGCGAGAATATTCATATTAAAACTGCTCCAAAAATCTTACATCGTTTTTATACATTGTGCGCAGGTCCGCAATGTTCAACCCGGCCTTCATGGAAACCGTTCGTTCAACGCCCCAACCAAAGGCAAGTCCAGAATAAATCTCCGGGTCCACTCCTCCTGCGCGCAAAACATCAGGATGCATCATGCCCGCACCTCCCAGCTCTACCCAGCCCTCTTTACACATAGAACAACCCTTTCCCGCACAAAGACCACAGGAAATATCCAGTTCCATAGATGGCTCCGTAAAACGAAAATGATGCGGCCGTAAACGAATTTCTCGGTCTTCCCCAAAATATTCCTTTACAAAATATTCCATCACCCCCTTTAAATCCGTTAAACGAATGCCTTTGTCTATAATCCATCCCTCAAATTGATGAAACATGGGTACGTGACTTACATCCGATTGTCGGCGATATGTTTTTGCAATATTCATGGATCGTATGGGCAATTCTCCACGCTCCATCTCTCGCACCTGCCCATTGGAAACGTGTGGCACTAATACCATTTTTCCTTTCTTTGGATGAGCCGGTACATCCACAAAAAATGTTTCCCAATTATCTCGTGCCGGATGGTCCGCACCAATGCGTAACACCTCAAACGGATACCACTCCCAATCTATTTCCGGATGACGAACTTGCGTAAAACCAATATGTTCAAAAATACGACGAATATCACGAATAGCCGACGTTACCATGTGTAGATGTCCGACCGAACTCTTTTCACCCGGGAGCGAAATGTCTATCTTTTCCTCTTCTCCCAAACGTTCAAATCGCTTGTTGACAAGGTCTGTTTCTCTGGCCTCAATCGCTGCTTCTATATCCTGTTTTGCCTTGTTAGCCGCCTGTCCAAATTCTTTACGCTGATCTACGGATACGTCTTTTAAGGATCGCATCACCTCTTGAAACGGACTTTTTCGCCCCAAATACTGAACACGCAACGCTTCTACGTTGTCGCTTGTACTCACCTTCTCAAGATCCTGCTGAAATTGTGTGATGAGATTGGAAAGTTGAGAGGAAAAATCTTGCATAGCCAAGGATCCGTAAAAAAGCCGTCACTTAAAAAAATCTTAGGATATCTTTATAGGTTACCAGAACAACCAGAATCATCAACAGGGCAAAGCCCGCCGCATGAACAGACGCCTCAATTTTTGGCGTGACCGGTTTGCGACGTACAAGTTCTATCAGTAGAAAGAAGACTCTACCACCATCCAATGCAGGGAACGGTAGGATATTTAAAATCGCCAAATTGACCGAGAGGACAGCGGCGAAGTTAAGCAAGTACACAAATCCCATATCCGCAACCTCGCCCGTCAGTACCGCAATCCCCACAGGACCGGACACATCCATACCAAGCCCTTGTCCGCTAATAAGACGACCGATCAAATCCCAAAATCCGCGTGCCGTTAATGCAACCATATTGGCCGTACTCGTAGCTCCATGGACAAGGGCAAGATGCGGAGGAAAGCTCACAAAGCCAACCGTCGTGAGCTGCGTTCCGATGGCAATCAGTCCTTCCTCGATCTGCGTTGGAGCAACCGTTACAAGAATTGGATCGGTTTGACCGTTACGAGCAATGGCAATTTCCAGCTCCTCTCCATCCTGCGCCAGGCCTATAAGTGAACGCGTTTGATCCGCATCTATGGCCGACTGCCCGTTAACAGATAAAACCCGATCTCCCAAAACAAGACCAACCGTATCTGCGGGCGACCCCGGTAGAACATAGGTGATCTGTACTTGTTCATCTCTCACATCGCCACCGGTAAAATCACCTCCGTCAATCGCTGTTGGAAGACCTGTCATAAATCCAATAGACAAAAGCACCCACGCCAACAAAACGTTCATCGAGACACCCGCAATCAAAACCAAAAATCGCTTAAAGAGAGGTTTGGACGCAAAACTACGCGGATCGCCCCTCTCCTCTCCACTCTCTCCATGAATTTTTACAAATCCTCCAAGCGGAATCAGATTAACGGTGTACTCAGTGTCTCCGCGCTTAACGCCAAAAAGTTTTGGCGGAAATCCGATTCCAAACTCATCTACACGCATACCGGACCACTTGGCAACCGCAAAATGCCCTAATTCATGGGCTAAAACCAGTACAGCAAGCACGGCAATAAACAAAAGGGCTGTTATCATAGTATGGGGCAGTATAACACGTTTGTATTGAATCAGACCAAGACACTTACCCCATGTTTTCCAGCCACGTTCTTATACGTGTCTTTGTTTCTTCTACATCCTTTACCGGGATCGCCTCAATCCCGGTTCGTTTTACCGGTTCATCATTTCCACCCGGATACAACGCATCTCCAACAAAAACCATTTGATTGATTGGAATACCGAGTCTCTCATGCAACTGTTCTACGCCATACCCCTTGTCTACACCTTTGCGTGTAATATCTATAGACGTAGTTCCGGGAAGTTTGATCTCAAACTCCGGCAGGAGCGGCTTCATCACATTGACTATCTCCTGTCTACGATCCAATGCGGATCCCGACCACGCTTCCTTTAATTCTATCGGCGCCTCTTGTCCGAGAGCGGAAAACGTGATTTGCGTTCCACGATCCTCAATCAATTCTCCATACGTTTTTTCCGGATGGACGTACCCAACGGTTTTAAATGCCTGCTCAAACGTATCAGCAATAAGCTTGCGTTCCTCAACGGTTAACTCCAAGGCATACATTGTTTCCCACTCACCATTTTTATAACGCAAATAACGAGAACTGGATGTTGGCATCAGATGCAATCGCTCCAAATAGGATTCCGGGCAGGTGAGATTATCTAGCAATTGTCGCTTAAAAACAGGAAACCAACCGCCGCCGATCACGGCAACATGGTGCTTCTCCAACAGTTGAGACAATAATGTATCCATCTCTGAATCCATAGCCGTCTTACTACGTGCAAGCGTTCCATCTAAGTCAAAAATAAATAATTCCTTCGTAAACGGGTTCTCTTGCTGTATGGGTGTTGTCATAAGTGCATTATTTTGCTAAAACAAGTAAAATAAGTTTATAAGTTTAGCTCTTACTAATCAAGTCTATGCCCTTCCTTATTGTGCTCCTCGGTCTCATTATCGTCCTTGGGCTCGCCATCCTGGTGTTTTACAACCTCCTCATTACCAAACGAAACCGTGTTGATGAAGCGTGGTCGGATATTGATGTGCAGTTAAAGCGTCGATATGACCTCATTCCAAATTTAATAGAGACGGTAAAAGGTGCCGCATCTCATGAACGGGAAACACTCAATGCCGTGGTTGCCGCACGTGCTGCCGCAATGCAGGCACAATCAACCAAAGATCCAAAAGCGATTGCCGCCACGGAAGATGCTCTCTCCGGAACACTTAAAACGATCTTTGCCCTCTCGGAAAACTATCCTGCGCTCCGTGCAAACGAGAACTTTTTGGAATTACAGCGCGAATTATCCGACACGGAAAATAAGATTCAGGCATCACGCCGATTCTACAATGGGCAAGTACGAGACTTTAATACCGCGATTCAAAAGTTCCCTGGGGTATTGATCGCCGGTGCGCTCCAATTTAAAAAGTATGCATTCTTTGAAGCGACGTCCACAGAGCGCGAGAATGTACAGGTGGCGTTCTAGTACATCTTACGTTCATCTCGTCTTCGTCCCCGAGAATGCAGATGTTTGAAGATAAGTGTA
>DOMJ01000008.1:6981-11922 GCA_003509895.1 Candidatus Uhrbacteria bacterium
TGTGTTTACAAAAAGGGACAATCGGATAGAAACGTACAAGACTTCCTCATGACCAGCTGTCTTCTGAGTGCGAAGGCACGAAGACTTGTCTCTACTTCCGAGTCACTTTTTTAAACAGAACCCGAGCGCCCCATAGCACAACAAAAAGGAAAGAAGAAAAATAGAGAATAAACTGATCTCATCTGATCCACCCTGATCTGATCCTCAAACACCATGTACAAAGAAATCGCATCCAATAAAAGAAAGACTCTCCTCCTCATGGCCATTGCCGTGGTGGTACTGTTTGGGTTTGGTTGGGCCTACGGTCAGTACACGGGCGATGTTGCCGGCGGCCTTCTGCTTGCAGCCATCTTTTCCGTTGGTGGAAATGCGATCAGCTACTTTGCGAGTGACAAAATCGCCCTCGCTTCCTCTGGTGCAAAACAAATCGCCAAAGCAGATCACCCCGAGCTCTACCGTCTTGTAGAAAATCTCTCAATCACCGCCGGCATCCCTATGCCGCGCGTGGCCATTATTGTAGACCCGGCCATGAACGCGTTTGCCACCGGCCGTAACCCGGAACACGCTGTTATTGCCGTAACGACCGGGCTCTTGGAACGTCTAAACAAAACGGAATTAGAGGGAGTGATCGCCCACGAGCTCTCTCACGTACGCAACTACGATATCCTCCTTATGACCGTCGTCGTCGTGCTGATTGGCACCATTATTCTGCTCGCCGATCTGTTGCGTTGGGGCGGAATGAGCGGTCGAGGCGATCATCGCGAAGGCAACAACGCCGGTCTCGTAATTGCCCTCGTGTTATTGATCGTTGCCCCGCTCATCGGTCAACTCATTAAATTGGCCGTAAGTCGTAAGCGTGAATTTTTGGCAGACGCCTCCGGTGCTCTTCTGACGCGTTATCCGGAAGGGCTCGCCGCCGCGTTAGAAAAAATCAGCGAAGATCCAATCCCGCTCAAACGAGCAAGCCAAGCTACGGCACATCTGTTTATCAGCAACCCCTTTAAAGCAAATCAGATCAGCCATCTTTTTTCTACGCACCCACCTGCAAGCGAACGCATCAAACGACTGCGAGGGATGCTCTCGTAAGACGACTGATAATCACCTTTTCACATGAATAACGACCTGGTAGACAAATTTACCTCGCACTTGCGCAACGTCTTAACCCGTGCCCTCTTATTGACGATTGAAGTTGGGAGTCACGCGATTGCTCCCGAACATTTGCTTTGGAGTGTGGCCACAGAAAAAGGCTCCGTCGGTGCTGAAATGTTGCGTAAGGCCAAGTTAGATCCTAAATCGTTGGGGGCCTTTATTGGTGCTCCTGAGGGATTTGCCGAGTCAGGCCGACTGCCTTCTACGACGCTTCCACAACTCTCTGATGCTTCTAAGCGTGTGATAGAAAAAGCGGTGTTGGCGGCAAGTATGTATGAACATCACCATATTGGTACGGAGCACCTGATTGCCGGTATCTTACAAGTGAGTACAAAAGAGCTCGTCCATTTTCTGCAAACCTCCGATGTGAATATTGAGGAGCTGCGCAATCAACTTACCGTTATGTTGCGCGGGACACAACAATTTCCTCATATACAAATTAACACGCACGAATCAAAATCTTCACTGGAGGAGGTAGAGATATCAGAGCACCACCTAGACGACCAGGCCGACGGATCCGCTCTTGAGTTTTTTGCAACCGAGCTCACCGCCGAGGCCTCACAGCTTGATCCTGTTATTGGTCGCGACACAGAGATTCAACGCGTAATGGAGATTCTGTCTCGCCGATCAAAAAATAACCCGATCCTTGTGGGAGAGCCTGGCGTGGGAAAAACCGCTATCGTAGAAGGCTTGGCACGCAAGATTGTCCTTGGAGACGTTCCCCCCGTACTCCTCAACAAGCGCTTATTTTCTTTGGATTTAGGATCTCTTATCGCCGGGACCATGTATCGCGGAGAATTTGAAGGTCGACTCAAACAGATTATTGAGGAGGTAAGAGACAGTCGCGATATTATTTTGTTTATTGACGAGGTACATATGATTGTTGGCGCCGGATCTGCCTCCGGGTCCTTAGATGCCGCAAACCTCCTCAAGCCAGCGCTTGCTCGTGGATGGATTCACTGTATTGGAGCCACAACACCGGCCGAATATAAAAAGCACATAGAGCCAGATGGAGCACTGGAACGACGGTTCCAGTCAATCAACGTAACAGAACCAACGCGTGATCAAGCGATCAATATTCTTCGTGGTGTTGGACCTGTCTATGAGACCTACCATCAAGTTTCCATTACCGATGAGGCTCTCGTATATGCGGTAGACGCAAGCCTGCGATACCTACCAGGACTCCACCTGCCGGATAAAGCCATCGACCTTATTGATGAGGCCGCCGCAACACTGACGGTTGCCGATCGATCACCCAAACTACGCGCCTGGAAGCAACTGGAAAAAAGTCTTCAATCTGTGCGATCAAAAAAACGAGACGCCATTATGGAAGAACGGTATTTGGATGCAAGCATGCATAAAGAACAAGAAGCGCATCTGGAAACCGCTATTGGATCGGCAGAGGCGGAAGCGAAAAAACAACAAATTGGCGTTGTGGACGTTGAGACCGTTGCGCGCGTCTTGGAGCGTAAAACGGGTATTCGCGTTACGGGGCTCCTCCAGAGCGATCGCACACAGCTCAAACGCATAGAACAGGCGCTCAAGCGTTCTATCTACGGCCAAAATGTGGTCATTGAGCAAGTGGCAAGGCAAGTAAGGCGTGCAAAGGCCGGCCTCCACACACACGAACGTCCATTGGCAAGCTTCCTTTTTGTTGGACCAAGCGGCACCGGAAAAAGTGAGTTGGCAAAACAACTGGCAGAGCAGGTGTTTAGAACCAAGGATGCGTTGATTCGTATTGATATGAGTGAGTTTGTGGAACGCCACTCCATCTCCAAATTGATTGGCTCTCCACCCGGATATGTGGGATACCGAGACGAGGCGATGCTGACAGACCAGGTCAAAAAGAAACCGCACAGTGTGGTCCTTTTTGATGAGATTGAAAAAGCACACCCGGACGTCCATAATCTTTTACTGCAGATCTTGGAAAATGGAGAACTGACAGACGCCACGGGTCGTACGATCTCCTTTAAACATACGCTCGTGATCCTCACCTCTAACATTGGATCCACGCAATTTATGAATGGGGCTATTGGCTTTAACGCTGCAGAATTAAATGAAGGTGACGTTCGCAGAATCTTACAAGACAAAATGCGACCGGAGCTCATCAACCGCATAGACAGCATTGGCGTCTTTAAACCACTCACACAAAAACACCTTGTCTCTGTGGCCGAGCGCGAGCTGAAACAATTACAAAAGCACATGGCACAAGACGCACGTCATCTCCTCTGGGACCCCTCGGTCAAGCAATTTATTGTAGAGCAGAGTGAGGCCCATATTGCCGGCGCACGCAACATCCGGCAACGCGTGGGAGATCTTGTTGCAACACTGATCGCCGACCACCTCCTCAATGAACCCGATACACAAGATTTTGCTCTTTCTATCAACAACGGTCAGATCGACCTACAGACAAAAACACGGTAGACTACAAGTAGTTTACCGTGTTTTTTATGGCAACAACGGAGTCCACACAACCCTCGGTAGATCAAGCGCAGGCCGCCGCAAGGCTCCAGGCGCAGCGTTCTGTTGCACTCAAGGCAAAATTCTCCATAGATGACACGAAGTCTAAAGACAGCAAGGGTCCGGAACCCACGGATCCCATGGAACAATTACGTATTTCTCTAGACCGTTTATTTGCCGGAGAGATCTTTTCTTGGGTTGGTGCCCCGCTTGCGCTTGGTCTGCTTTTTATAAGAGGAATCGCTTCCTTAAAAGGGTTGCAAAGTCTCCCAACCAGACATATCCAATTTACAGAAACGAACCCATTTAAAATGCTTCCGGACGCTCAAAAAATGCGCCCATTCACGTTTACAAAGCGACTTGGTACGACCGCAGCCTTTGCCATTTTGTTTCTTATGGTTATTGCGGTCATGATTCAGCTTGCTCCTTTTATTCTGCTCATGGGCTATACGGCAGGTATTCTCTCTCTTCTCAATCCTTTTGCTTAATATGTCTCTCCGACTCAAAAAAATCCTTGTGATCCTTGGTTTCCTGGTGGTGGTTGTAGGAATTGGGTACTTGCTCTATATCACCTTTTTTAAAGAACCGGCTACACTCCCTTCCACTTCCCCGGTGATTACGGAACAGCCGGGTGGTATTCTGCCCGGATCCGAGATTGCCGGCGAACGACCAGTAGATGCTCCCCCTGTCTCAGGTGAAACGCCGGGAGGGGCACTTCCGAGTGCCGCAGCCGTAGCCGCAGGCGGTCTCACACAGGTTACCAAGCTCACGCTCACGGGAGTGGTAGATCCAAAACTAAGCGGAGATGGGAAAACGCTCAGCTATTATGATCCACATGATGGCAAATTTTATCGTGTGGATGCGGACGGAAATATTCTCCCTATTCTTCCAACCGCCTTTCCGGATGCAAATAATGTTCAATGGAGCCCAGACACAAACAAGGCCATTCTTGAGTTTCCTGACGGCGCCAATATCTCTGTTGATTTGCAAACAGGAACATCCACCACCCTTCCAACACACTGGGAAGAGTTTCAATTCGCACCAAATAACTCCGACCAAATCATTGCCAAAAGTATTGGCACAGACCCGGGTAACCGTTGGCTCGTGATTGCACAAAGTGATGGATCGCAAGCAAAAACCATTGCCGCTCTTGGGAGCAATGCAAGCAAAGTAAATGTCAGTTGGTCACCAAACGATCAAGTCGTCGCCTTTTCTGACACGGGTGCTCTTGTGAGTGGTTTTGGTCGCAAGCAAATTTTACCCATCGGAAAGAATCAAGAAAATTTTCCAGGGCTGGTTGTAGAAGGATTTTCCTTTGAACCGTTATGGAGC
>DOMJ01000036.1:0-25499 GCA_003509895.1 Candidatus Uhrbacteria bacterium
GACACCGCTTGCACAGGAGATCCAGCTCACGATTCAAAAGTAGCCATTTTTACAAACACCTTCCTTGAAGACGAATAAGGGAGGTGTTATTGTTCTCATGAGAAAAAGATGGGGTCAGATCGTGGAGTATGATGTAAAATACTATTGTTAAATAATAACCTGGAGCGTTAGGTAAAGACTTCTCTTCCTATGTATAAAGCATTGTTGTGGATTTCTGGAGGGCTTGTGCTGGTTTGTTTGTTGGGACTCGCACTCGGGTTTTATTACCAGTCTCTTCCAGAACAGAGTCCCGCACCGGTTGAAAAAGTAAACGATTCGGCGCAATCGTTTGAGGATTTGATTTACGTGGATGCTCCTTTGGTGGGCCAGGTGATCTCGCAGCCGCTAATTGTAACCGGGAAGGCGCGGGGCACATGGTTTTTTGAGGCAAGTTTTCCTGTTGTTCTAACCAATTGGGACGGGCTTATTATTGCGGAAGGTTTGGCAACTGCGCAATCAAATTGGATGACAGAGGATTTTGTGCCGTTTGTTGCCACGTTGGAATATAGTATGCCGGGGCCATATAATCGCGGTGCTCTTATTTTGCAGAAAGATAATCCATCCGGTCTACCAGAATACGATGCGGCTTTAGAGATTCCCGTTTTATTTTGGTAACATAAAATAGATCATACTCAGGAAGTGAGAAAAACGGTATGCAAATGAGATTAAGCGTTCCATTGTTATCGATCGTTGTCGTTGTGTGCTCGTTTGTTTTGCTGTTGGCCCCAAGCCTCACAAAGGCGCAAATGGAGGTAACGGAGGAATATGAGGGGTATTTGAACAGTCTCGCCGATGAAATTGAGGAAATGGTTCTGTACATGGATGCGGATTACCTTTTGGAGGCCATGTCACCCGAGTTGGCAGAAAGAATTGGTGCAGATGTGAGAGAGGCGCTCTCTCCAGAGCAGGAAATTATTGATTTTAATCTATACGGAAGAGCGTTTTCCAAAATAGACGAGATGCACTACCGGATAGATGCCAAGTATCTTATAGAAGGACGAGGGATAGGTGGCACGTGGTCCACGCAAGGGTTGAGTACGTACGTTGTTTTAGAGGATGGCCCCGAGTATATGACGATCACAGATACAGATCTGCAAGAGGCACTTTTTATGCCAAGCGTAGAGAATATCTTGGAGGATTTTGGTGTATTGCTGTACCTTTTTGTAGCCATCGGGCTCGCGGGTACGGGCTTTTGGATTTGGATGATTGTAGATCTCATGAAGCGAGAAATTCCGGATAAAATCCTCTGGATTATTCTTGTCATTTTCGCAGGCTTTATTGGAGCGCTTATTTACTTTTTTACCGGTCGCAATAAATACCCAATAAAGCCTACGAGTTTATAGAAAGCATTTGACAACAGAATCAACACCTGTGTAGACTTGAGTTACTATGAATGTGAGCTTTTCCTTGCCAACGTCCCTTTGCCACCGCACCTCTATGTGGCGATTTTTGGTACGTTTGCATCGGTAGCTCATAAAAGAACATAATGGTGTTTTTTTACGAACTCACTGATGACAGTGGGTTCGTTTGCTGTTTAGGCAGCAGAAAGGATCGGACATGACCACCGAGAACGGTCAGAGCAAGATGCCGGACCAGGGAGAAGTCCCGAATCCCGGCAACAACCCCGGCCCCAGCCGCAACAGTGATTCCTGGAGCGGTCCGGACGGTGAACGGTATCGGAACGTGCCGGACGGATTCAGCCGTGGAGACACGGACAGCGGTAGGTCCTGGCCGAGCTGGGACGTGGGGAATGGTGGGCGCGGCCACTTCCTCTAGCCGCAGAAACCAAAAAAAGCGCTTTAGGCGCTCCTGTGTGATGCAACCCGATGCTTAACGGGTGGACTCCCCGCACCGGGTTGCATCACATACATATCACCATTTTTACACGATAATTGCAACTCATTTGTTGCAAGAAAAGGCGTGCCGTGCGTGATACACAACGTTTGTCTGTTGAGGCGTGGCTCAAGGAGCTGGCTCCGAATTTTCAAGAGCCTACCGTCCAAAAAACAAAGGCGGATTTGCTGACCAATCGTGAGCGTTGCCATTTGGCAGAACACGCGCCTGCGTACCTGGGCGTGCTGGCAGTAACACCCGCGAGTGACGTGAAGACAGAAACTCCGTAACGCGCCTTACAGCCGTTACTATTCTTCGGGTCGCCCCTCGGCGGCCCGATCACATTTTGTTCAGATGGATTGGGTCATGATGTTGTAATGAGTCATTATGTGGATAACGTGCCATTACAGCCAGAAAAAGATCTTTTATTTCTTACCAAGGATGATATGATAGAGGGGAATTAATTTTTCTCTCTATGGCCAAAGGTCAGAATGCTCGCAAGAATATCAAGAAACCAAAAAAGGACGCAAAGAAAAAGTAGTTTCTTGTAAAAAAGACCCCGCACACGCGAGGTTTTTTTTATTGTGATCGCAGACAGGAGACAAAGAGGCCTTCATGCAGATCGGATGGAAGGAGGTAAAACCCCTCAACGAGCGGATGACTCGGTACAGGTGACTCAATAGGCTCAAGCGTAAGGTGCGGAAATGTTTTGAGAAGCCAGCGAATTATTCCTTCATTCTCCTGTGGCGCAAGTGTGCAGGTTGAGTAGACCAGTCTTCCACCCGGTTTAAGACAAGGAACAGCGGCACGTAAAAGATTCTGTTGCATCAAAACGTGCTTCTCTATATTGCGTTGTGACCAATAGGCGTAACTGCGTTCGAGCGAGAGGTTGATTCTTCCCTCCGCCGTGCAAGGAACATCTGCGAGGATTGCGTCAAACTGACCGTGTAGGGTGCGACAGAGTTTTACGGCATCACCCTTTATTGCCTCCACAAACGGAAGATCTTGTTTAGTAAGCGTGTAGAGCAATTTATCAAAGCGGATGGCGTTATTTTCCATCGCGACGAGTTTCCCACGTTGCGTCATCATTGCACCTATTTGGCTGGTTTTACTTCCGGGAGCCGCACAGAGATCCAAGACTGACTCTCCCGGCTGTGCGCTTAAAATCAATGGTGGCACCATGGAAGAAAGACCTTGAACGTAGATACGACCGTCTTGGCAGATTGGCAGATCAAGCACCTGTTTACTCCCAACGTTCAATACTTGGAAGGCGTGTGGAATTGATTGAATACGTTGAAAAGCTATGTTGTGTTCCACAAGCAACTGTTCGATTTCCTTGTCGGTCGCTTTAAGCGTATTTGTTCTAAATGTGGTTGCTCTGCGGGCGCGAAAACCATCCAAGATCTGAGCGGATTGTTTTGCGCCAAATTGATGTAGAAGGCGATCCAGAAATGGTTTTGGAAGCGGGTTGGGTTGCATAGAAGGAGACAGAGGTGAAGATAGAGGTGAAGACAGAGGAGAAGAAAGATGTGATCATCTTATCAGGAAAGCGGCTGGCAGGGAATCAACGGATGGGGCTTAGCTCCTCCCCCCTTTGTCAAAATTGTGATAGATTCTGCGTTGTATGGCAAAACCCCTCCTGGAGGCACGTGGAATTTGTAAATCATTTGGGAAGCAGACCGTTCTTAAAGACGTGTCGTTATTGATTACAGAGGGAAAAAAGATTGCGCTTATTGGGAGAAACGGAGCAGGAAAGTCTACCCTTGTAAAAATTCTTTTGGGGGAGACAGAAGCCGATACAGGAGAGGTGACCGTTTTTGATCGGACACATATTGGCGTTGTTCACCAGCAAGAAGTGCTTCCGGCGGATGTTTCAACGCTGGCCTATTTAGAGGCGGTAGGAGGAAAGCCTTCATGGGAGGTTAAAAAACTCGGCGCGAAGTTTGGACTGCATACGGTACAATTGGAAAAGCCTCCGAGCACTTTGTCCGGTGGGTATCAAATGCGCGTTAAGCTTGTCGCGATGTTTTTACAAGAACCGACATTGCTGTTTTTAGATGAACCCGTGAACTATCTGGATTTGCAAACACTGCTCTTGTTGGAGACGGTGCTGGCAGAGTATCGTGGAAGTTTTTTGCTGATCGCACATGATCGGACGTTTTTACAAAACACGTGTGACACGGTCTATGAGATTGAACGTGGAGAGCTGACAACCTACAACGGAGATGTCCAGTCGTATTTGGCCTGGAAGGCGGAGCAATTGGAATTTGTAAAACGGACCAATAAAAAGTTGTCGCGCGAGATTGAACATCACCAGTCCTTTGTGGATCGTTTTGGTGCAAAGGCGAGTCTGGCAACACGTGCGCAGAATAAAATGAAACAGATAAGCAAATTGCGTTCGCAGATTCAAAAGATTGACGTGAACCTTGCGACAGCACGCATCAAGATTACCTCGTCGCATGTGCATCCCGGTCTTGCTATACGGGCGCGGGAGTTGTCTATTGGCTATCCGGGTCATACTGTGGCGCAGTCGATTGACTTCTCTATTTTACGCGGTGAGAAGGTGGTGATTGCCGGAGAAAACGGACGAGGAAAATCAACCTTGTTAAAGACGCTTGTAGGTCAATTGGAGCCCTTGGCGGGTGAATATAAATGGTGGAAGCATGCCGCGATCGGCAATTATGATCAACTCACCAGTGAGTCATTATCCGAGAAGGATACCGTGCTATCACATCTGATGCAGTGTGCGCCGGGTCATACATCCAGCGAGCAAATATTAATGATGGCAGGGAACTTTTTGTTTCAGGGGGATGATTTGGATAAGCGTGTGTCCGTTCTCTCCGGTGGAGAGCGCGCACGATTAGCGTTAGCTGGAGTGTTGTTGCAAGAACACACGGTGCTTATTTTGGATGAGCCAACAAACCACTTAGACGTAGAAACAGAAGAAGGCTTGGCACTGGCGTTAAAGGCGTACAAGGGGACAGTGGTCTTTGTATCACATGCACGAACGTTTGTGAGTGCTTTGGCGGATAGAATTTTGGAGGTGCGACACGGATCGGTTCGAGAGTTTAATGGGCCGTACGAGGAATATGTACAGGAGGTTGCTACGCTTATGGAGCTCGAATCACAAGTGGATGGGGTGGAGAATCCAGATGAAACACGACCCGAGAAAGAACGGATACAGCGTCGAGAAAACCATGAGCGAATCAAAGATCTACAGCGATCCATTAAACGGTTAGAGGGGCAAATAGCAATTCTTGAAACAGAAAAAAGCGGTATACTCAAATTTTTCTTTGACAACCCAACGGACTATGCGCCCTCAAAGGCTCAACGTTTGGAGGAGATAAAAGGGAAGATTTTGCTCTTGGAGAAGCAATGGATCCGATATCAAGAGGAAATAGAAATCGTGCGTGAGTAAGGTGACGCATTGTCATGGCGGCAGAAACAGTACGAGTCATATGAGCCCAAGTATGAAAAACATCATTTTAGCTTCAACCTCCCCAAGACGAAAGGAACTCATGGAGCTTTTGTGTGTTCCTTTTGAGGTGCGGGCAAGTAACTATGAAGAAGATATGACGCTCGCCCTGCCGCCGGAGGAGTTAGTGCAACATCTTGCGGTTTGCAAGGCGCAGGCGGTTGCGGTGGGTGTTTCTGCCGGACTGGTGATTGGCGGTGATACGATTATCTCATTAGACGGGCGAGTAATGGGCAAGCCGCATACGGAAGAGAACGCGCAGGAAATGTTGAGGGCGTTACGTGGCAAGACGCACCAGGTACTCACGGGTCTGGCGGTGATAGACGTAGAAACGGGTCAAACGCGACAGGCTATAAATATTACAAACGTGACCTTTAAGCCGTACACAGACAAGGAAATTACGGACTATGTACAAACGGGAGAGCCGCTTGATCGCGCCGGAGCCTATGCGATACAGGGGTATGCGTCCTTATTTGTACAAGAAATTCACGGTGATTATTTTGGTGTGCTTGGGCTCTCTCTTACAGATCTTGCCGCGCTTTTAAAGGAATTTGGAATAGATGTTTGGGAGGGAATCGTTGGGTCGGTGGTGTAAAAAAAGTTGACGGCCTCTCCTCCATGTCAGGAATGCAACCAAAAACCAAGCAGTGATTGCTTGGTTTTTTTGAACAGGATGTTACTCCATGTTTGCGATGGCATCTAACAGTTGATCCATCTTGCTATTTAATGCCTTAAGCTGCTTGACCACCTCGCCATTGTCGGCAGATGGGGCAGCACTTCTAAAGCTTGGCTTTTCAAATCGATCGGATCGATCGGAACGCTCGGAGTGACCATAGCTTGGTCGTCCGCCGTCATCCTTGCGAAAACAGTCGCTGCACAAAACCGGCTTTTTGCCGTTTGGTTTAAAAGGAACCTCACAACTTGCGCGACACTCATCGCAGGTGGCTCGGTGCATGTCCGGTTTGCCACTGGATTGTCCATCACGCTTCCAATCTCCACCGTTACTTCCTCCGCGTCCTTTGTATCCGCCTCCGCCGCCCTTTTTTGAATGGTTGAACATATTTCGTATTAAGTATCTATGGTAAGTGTCGCTAAGTCCAACGTATCCGTTATTTGTATCTCTTTCACAAAGTCATCCGCGTGACTGACCATGATGAGGCACCCTTCAAAGTCGTTGAGCGCCTTTGCAATGACCGGTAGATGTCGGAAGTTAATGTGATTGGTCGGCTCGTCAAAGATCAGGAGTCCCGGCGCTTGCAGCACGAATCGTGCAAAGCAGAGCAATCCTTTTTGACCTTCCGAGAGCGCCCCAACAGGCGTTGCTAATGCCTCGCCATCTAGGAGAAAACGGGCACCGGTGCGCCGTATTTCCTCGTTGTCCGGTTCATCCATCATTCCGGCAAGGGACGCATAGGCTGTTTCCTCCATGTTGAGTCCGGAAAAGTCTTGGCGATAGTAGCCCACCTTTACGCCTTCTGTGATAGTGGCATCGGGGTTGGTTCCTTCTGCCAGGCTGCGTAAGAGCGTGCTTTTGCCAATGCCGTTTGGACCTGTTATGAGCAGGTGGTTACCGCGTCGCAAGGTGAGATTGACTTTTGCGTGTTTGGCTTCATGATCATGGATCACCTTCACACCCTGTATGCGCACAGCCGCCTCTGACAAGTGTTGTGCGGGGATGGTAAAGGGAGGAATGGTACGGTCGTCTCGCTTTACGTCCACCATATTGTCTTCCGCCTCGGCCACCTCATCTCGCAGTTTACTTGCAAGCTTTCGCATTTTTCCACCTTTGTTAGCAAAGAAGTTGACTTTATCTTTGCGATCCTGAATGGTCTTGAGCAACTGGGCATTCTTTGCACGGTCTCGTTCCACGCGTGCGGCAATTTCTTCCACTACGTCTGTGTAGTTTCCGTCGTATTTTTCTACCTTCCCGGTGTACACATCCAAGTGGAGAACGCCTTCTGTAAAGCTGTTCAAAAAGTCTGCATCGTGGGAGATCACGAGCACCGTTTTTGGATACATGATCAAGAACGCCGTGAGGTAATTGATGCCGTCTCGGTCCAAGTTATTGGTCGGCTCATCCAACAGGAGAATATCCGGTTCTTGAATGAGGGCATAGGCAAGTAAGAGTCGTGCCTGCTGTCCGCCGGAGAACGTTCCAACTGCTTTGTCGAGTGGTGCCGAAAGGTTGACGGTACCAAGCACATCGGCAATGCGTTTATCTAGGTTGTAGGAAACCTCTTCAAAGGCGTGAGAAAAGTATTCACGAACCGTTTGAGTAAGATGCTCGCGGGCCATGACCTGTTTTGCTGTGGCGATGGTGGCACCGGACGCCAAGTGAATTTGACCTCGATCGGGAGCAATCTCTCCGGTAATGAGTTTAAAGAGGGTGCTTTTTCCGGCGCCGTTTTGGCCCATCAGGGTGAGTTTTGCATCTTCACGGACAGAAAAACTCGCTTCATCTAAAATGAGGTTTTCTGATCGATAGCCAAACGTAACTTCTTCAAATCGAACAACAACGTTTCCTTGTGCCATAGTGGGCTGTGTATACCATGAATCTGTTAATTTGGCTAGTCCCTGGGGGTGGATGAAGCTCCCCTTGTTGATAAACCGCCTGTGTTGGCGCATGATACAGGAAAACGTGGATAGTTTGTGTTAATAACATCTTATTTTGATAGAATGGATTTATTCATAAATACGAACCTATGTCAGAGCTAAAACCGGAATTTGTGTATCAAAAGGAAGGTGTGTTGGGATTGATTGATCGCTATCCAAGAGAGACGAAGGTTCACGTGTCCATTCCGGGCCACGGTGAGCGAGAGATGACCATGGGAGAGTTGGCGAGGCAAATAGAGACATTACAGGAAAATGATGTGGGGAGAGACGCTATTTCCAAGATAGATGTGAGGATTTTGGAAGAGTAAAAACAGGCAGAAAAACAGATTATTTGGGAGAGGATCGCAACAAAAACACGCGTACTGGCTTGACAGACGCGTGTTTTTTTGGTATACGTTTGTGCGCCATTTGGTTGGCCAGGGAGCATTAAGCGACCTGCGTGGAGGTGAAAAATGCGGAAGTTGCGCCTGCTGAAGTGCACGACCAGGTATGAGGAGTCCCCCTGGAAGGGGAAGATCAAGATGGTGCTGGGGTCGCATGTGGTGATCTGGGAGGGTGAGGTCGAGGAGACCGAACTCAACCCGGACGGCCGCTGGTTCTACGGGCAGACGATGGACCTGCCCCCCAACAGCGAGGCGAACCGCGGCGAGCACCGCCACGGTTCGCCCAAGGACGGGGACGAGGACTACTCCTACGTTCTGCAAGAGGAGATCGGCGGCGCGTGGGCCTACGCGGCTCACGTCGTCCCGTGGGTGCCGCCTGAGGAGGCGACTGCGGACGACGACTGGGATCTGACCGATCCCCAGGCCGTCTGGAACGCTCAGGTGTTCCAGGACGCCATGGAACGCTGACAACGTGACCGCCAAGGAGACCGCCCAGCGTCTCTCCGGGGCGGTCTTCTGTTTTAGACGCGCGTGGGATATGCGGTATACTGCCTCCTATGAACATCTCAAAAACCGATTACCTGGAATACACCTTTTGCAAAAAGAACCTCTGGCTCAAAAAGCACAAGCCGGAGTTGTTTGTTGGTGCGGAATTGTCCGAATTTGAAAAAAAGATTATTGAAGAGGGAAATCTGGCGGACGAGGCGGCTCGACACCTTTTTCCCAATGGAACGCTCATGGAGATGGTTGGCAGAAAGGCTGTCGCACCTACGCAGGCGGTTTTATCTACCAACCCACCCGTGCTTTTTCAAGGAGCCTTTGTGTGGGACGATTTTTTTGTGCAGGCCGACGTACTGCAATTCAATACAGTGTTGGGTGGATGGGAATTGTTTGAAGTGAAAGCGACCAATGATGTAAAACGGGAAGTACCGCATCACCACGTAAACGACCTCGCCTTTCAAAAGACCGTTTTAGAACAAAGCGGTCTCAATGTGGTAAAGACGGGTGTGATTCATCTTAACGGCGAGTATAGACAACAGGGAAAAGTTGATTACAACGCACTCTTTACGATTGTTGATTTAACGGATGAGGTCTTGACGGCAGAATTGGAGGTGCAAGAACAGATGACGGATCTTAAAACCTACCTGCGGATGGAGGAGGAGAAGGGTTGCGAGTGCTTGTATCGTGGACGTAATGCGCAGTGCACCACGTTTTGTTATTCAAACCCACAGGTGCCGGAGTACGCTGTGCATGACATAAATCGTATTGGTGGCAGCAAAAAAATGTTTTACGATTGGATTGATCGAGGTATTTACACGTTGGATGAGATAGACAACCCGCAAGCCCTTAAAGGTGCCAAGAAAGCGCAATACGATGCTTATATCACGGGACGGCCTCTGATCAATCACACAGCTATTCAAAAAGCATTTGCCGGACTGGTTTACCCGCTGCAGTTTTTTGATTATGAGGGGTACTCCAGTGCTATTCCGCGATTTGATGGATTTGGGGCTTACGAACAAGTGCCGTTTCAGTACTCGTTGCATACGCTCCACGAAGATGGAACACTGGATCACAAAGAGTTTCTTATTACTCGGCCGGAGGGTGATCTGACGCGTGCGCTGGTGGAGCGAATGCGAGAGGACTTTGATGAGCGAGGGTCGGTGATTTCTTGGTATAAATCGTATGAGTCGCAGCGCAATCATAAACTTGCCGAGCTACACACGGACCATGCGCCATTTTTGGAGGCGTTGAACGACCGGATGTTTGATTTAATGGAAATCTTCTCCAAGAATTATTATGTGGACGCCAAGTTTAAAGGCAGCGCCAGTATAAAAAATGTGTTGCCGGTTTTAGTGCCGGAACTTACGTACAAGGCGTTGGGGATTCAAAAAGGAGATCAGGCCGTGGAGCGATGGGAAAAGATGATTCACAAGGCAACGCCACAGGAGGAAAAAGACTCGATTGCTCGAGATTTATTGGCATATTGCAAATTGGATACGTTAGCCATGGTGGAGATTTATCGATTTTTGCAGCGCGTGCTTGGGACGTAGGAACGTCGTTTTAGCAGATCCTAAACTATCCGTTTTTCTTTTTGTTACGTTATAGGTCGCTCGGGTTCTGTTTAAAAAAGGGACTCGGCACGTCGTTCGCGAACGACGTGCGTATCACTCAGAAGACAGCTGGTCATGAGTCAATCTTGTACGTCTCTATCCGATTGTCCCTTTTTGTAAACACAACCCTTCGCTCCCCAGCCTATATCTGAAGCAATCTCGTGAGTCTCCTCCGGTGTCCATTACGAGTACGCCGTAAAGACTCCGGCATAAACGTAGCTCTCTTGTAGAGCGCAGCTGTGTAGCCAACGTAAGATTTGGAACAAATCGTAAACGTTGGCACACCCCTGCAGCGACGCGAAGAGTTGACGAGAGTCTTACTGCAGGGAGTAGGACACATGGTTTTTGCTTCCTTTTTGCCGAAACAAAAAGGAAGAAAGGAAAACTTCAAAACACCTGTGTTCTCGGGTTACGACAGGCTGGATCTGATAAGATCCAGCTCTGATCCGCATACCACATACTCTCTACTCATACGAATCTTAAATATTCAAACATGTGCCGATCGTCCGTGTTTTGAAATAGGAGGTTTTAAGAAATTTCAACAAACCGCAATAAACATTCATTAAAGCTTTAATGAAGAAATATTCAAACATGTGCCGATCGGCACATGTTTGAATATTTGGACATGATAGTAATTTTTAGGATTATCTGGATACCTGCCCCCAAACTCTCAATGAAAACGAAACGCGCTCCAGGATTCCTGGAGCGCGTCGTTCGTGTTCTGATCTGACTCAACCCGAGGACCGGGGAGTCTGTTCTCTCGCGCGCGATCAGCATCGCGCGAGGTGAGGGGGCGGCTCAGGCCTCGTCGTCGGGCTTGGGCTTCTTGCCCTTGCCCTTCTTCTTGGCGGTGGGCTCGCTGGACGAGCCGGCCGCCTTCTTGGTCCCCCGGATCATGGCGTTGGCCATGATCCCGAGTTCCTCGGGAGACTTGTGCTCCCAGGACTCGATCAGGCGGTCGGTGACCGCCATCGGGGTACGGTTCCGGAGCCGGCGGGTGGTCTTCTTGGACCCCCCGCCCTTCTTCTTGCTCCCGCCGAGCGCCTTACGGGCGTCGGCGGCGGCGCGCTCCTCCTTGAGCTTGCGGGAGGAGAGCGAGACGCTCCCCTTGGACTTGCGGGGGGAGGCGGGCTCGAGCTTGATGCTCTTGTCCGCCACGAACCCGATCGTGGCGGAGAACCGCGCCACAATCTCCCACCGCTCCCAGATCTCCCAGTCGGTGGGGAGGATGGAGGGGTCCTCCAGGAGGGCGTAGCCCACTCGGGGGAGGAGGGGGACGTAGCCCATCTCCTCCACCAACTGGGCGGGATCACTCCCACCCCGGGGGGCGTAGACCAGGAAGTGGAAGGGGCCCCCCTTCTGCTGGGGGATCTCCTGCCCGCTGATCGGGCAGGTGCCTTCCTGCTTCAGGATCCGGTCCACCCGGTAGGCCCCCTCGGGGGTCTGCCGGGTGTTGAACGGGATCAACTTGACCCCGTTCACGGACCGGTTGCCCCAGTTGATTTCCTGGAGCACCTTGACCCGTTCTTCCTGGCGGAGCTCGTCCGTGAGCTCCGCCGCTACGGCCAGCACCGTGGGCTTGTCGTAGTCGGTGGCGTCCAGGCAGAAGGCCCAGTCGCCGATGAGGGCAATGTGGCCCCAAACCACCTTGCGGCCCTCGATGGACTCCTTTCCCTCGAACTTGTTGTGGAGCGTGTCCCAGTCCACGCCCCCGTTGGGGTGGCGGGCGATCTTCCGCCCGCCCTTGACCACGGCGCCGCCCGAGAGGCGGCGGCGCAGCTCGTCCTTGAGCTTCGTGTGGCGGGCGACGCCCACCAGCTCGTTCTTGAGCCGGTCGGTGACGGCCGAGGCCACTGGCGCCCACAAGGGGAGGATCCAGATCCTCCCCTTGGGGTTTCTGTTGACCAAGATCCGATCGTAGTGCACGGCCTGGGGGCCGTGCAGGACCATCGCGTCCACCATCCCCCGGAGGGGGTGGTTGGAGTTGAGCGCCCGGAGGGCGCTCAGGATGGCGCGGCCGTCCATGACGACCGAGTTCTCGATGGTCTCGATCCCCTCGGCCACCACGCGGGTGGCAAAGGGGCCGGTCTTGATGTAGGCCTCCTCCAGGAGGAGGCCGGCCATGTGGCCGCCCTCCTTGAGGAACTCCTTGGCCAGCGCCACGAGGGCGACGACCAGTCCGGGGATGATCGCGGCCCGGGCCGCGAGGTTGGCCGCGTGTGCGGCGGCCTTCTTCTCCCGTTCCAAGCGGGTCTCGTCCTCGACGATGTCCGCCACCTGGGCGGAGACCGTCTTGCTCTCGATCTTGGCCGCCGGGGGCGCGGTCGCGGTCTGGACCATCACGGTCTTGGGGACCGGAATCGTCTCGATCTTCTTGGCGGCCTTGCGGGGGGCGGGGGCGGGGACGGAGGCGTCCACCGCCAGCCGCCCCGAGGGGACGGCGACGGATCCGCCGAAGATGTCCGCCACCTGGGCGGAGACCGGCTTCTCGATCTTGGCCGCCGGGGGCGCGGTCGCGGTCTGGACCACCTCGGCCTTGGGGGCCGGGGTGGTCGTGCTCACGGGCGCGGTCTTGGTGATGAACCCCAGGCCGGACTCTGTCCGGACTACCTCAATCCCCGAGGGGAGCGTGAGGCGCGTCCCCACCTCGGTCCCCTCCAGGAGCCCAAGGGTCTTGATGTCCGCGAAGGAGAGCCCCGTGGGCATCTCCTCGCTGACCTCCTCGTTGTCCGCCAGGCGCAGGCGGGGCGTTTTCGTGCTCATAACCCTCTCCTCTTCCGCGGCAATGCCGCAAAACGTGCCGTACACGCGGCACGTATCAAAAAGCCAGCTTCCCCACCTCGGGGTTACTGGAAAATATGGGAAGGAACACCGTTCTCCCATCTCAACACAGAAAACGGCCAAATAGGCACTTTTCTGGGGTGAAACGGGGAACGTCTGCGTATAACAGCAGATTGAAGGGGATGAATGCAGAATTACCAAGGTAATCTACACTCGCGAGGCATCTGTTCGGAGAGAGTGAGTGAGACCCAGTTTCACCGATAGACGACTCAAGAACACTGTTGCCATGCAGGACGAATCTTGCCGGTTTCCAACGCTCCTCTTCCTCCTTCAATCTAGTGTCATACAATTTGTAACGAACGGCGGAATATAACAGAAAACAGTGATTTTGTCAAGGTACGACTTTTACGCCAGCCTTAGCGTAAAATCAGGAATATTTTCCTATTTTGGCCGTTAAGTTTGACAAATATCATTTGTTTCTATATTATTGCAACGCTCTTGACGGATCTGTCTTGGTCTGCTTCCCGCGCAGACTCAGGTCAAAACTCACTAAATCCTAACCCCCATTCAGTGAGTTTCATCCCCATGCATACCGCTCTATTCGCGTTCATCGTAAAGCGAATATTCAGCGTTGCTGCACCAATCTTAGGCAAGTAAAGACTGTTTTCCAAGACTGGAAACAGGTTTTTTGTTGTACTGCTCACCTCTATTTGAGCGTGAACAGGCGTAGAGCAAGCGGGTGTCACCGGTTACTCATAACCCATAGTCCGGTATGATTTTTAAACGCCTTCCTGTTCAGGAAGCAGAACGTCGTGTCTTCGGAGCCGCTCCAGATGCAATGGAATTGCCGTTTTTGGCAAGCATTCAACGCGATTCTTACGAGTGGTTTTTAACGGAGGGCATTGCGGAACTGTTTAAGGAGATTAACCCCGTGACCGACTTTATTGGTCGAGACCTGGAGTTAACGCTCATGGATCACTATTTAGACGAACCTAAATTTGATGAGGTAACGTCTAAGGAGAAAAATGTTACATACGAGGCGCCTTTGCGCGTTCGTGCTGTTCTTAAAAACCTTCGCACAAACGAGGAAAAGGAACAGGAGATTTATTTGGGCGACTTGCCTGTGATGACGGGCCGAGGAACCTTTATTGTAAATGGAATCGAGCGCGTTATCGTGTCTCAACTTGTGCGTTCAAGTGGTGTCTTCTTTACATCCAGTGCCATTCGCGGTCGTCGCTACTACGGAGCAAAGATTATTCCAAACCGTGGTGCGTGGCTTGAATTTGAAACAGACGCTAATAACGTGATTTGGGTCAAAATTGACCGAAAGCGTAAGGTGGCCGCCACGGCTCTCTTGCGTGCGTTTGGTATGGAGAATGATGAAGAGATTCTCAAAGCCTTTGAGGCGGTCAACACGCACCCAATGGCTGATTATATTGAAGCAACCATTAGTAAGGATGCTTCCAAAAACGGGGATGAGGGGTTAAAGGAGGTTTACAAGCGTATCCGACCGGGAGACCTTGCGACCGTGGACAACGCCCGTCAGTTGATTCACTCCATGTTTTTTAACTTTGACCGATACGACTTTGACAAGGTTGGTCGGTATAAGTTTAACGTGCGTTTTGGCAAGTCAACCGCTAAGGAAGACGTGGCTCCCGAGGAAAAACGCATTTTATCTTTGAACGACTTGTTGGAGGTGCTTAGTGAGATTATTCGTCTTAACATTACGCAGGATCCACCGGACGATGTGGACCACCTTGGAAACCGCCGTGTACGAGCTGTGGGAGAGTTGGTACAGGGACGATTCCGTATTGGTCTTGCGCGTATGGAGCGCATTGTAAAGGATCGCATGTCTACGCACGACATAGATACCCTCACACCTGCTCGTTTAATCAACGCACGACCGGTGATTGGAGCGGTTCGCGAGTTCTTTATGAGTTCGCAGCTTTCCCAATTCTTGGACCAAGCAAACCCATTGGCCGAGTTGGAGCACAAGCGCCGATTGAGCGCGATGGGACCGGGAGGACTTACGCGTGAACGCGCCGGATTTGAAGTTCGTGACGTGCATCCTACGCACTACGGCCGCATTTGCCCTATTCACACATCAGAAGGTCCAAACATCGGACTTGTGGGTCACATGGCAAGCTATGCTCGTATTAATGAGTACGGATTTATTGAAACGCCTTACAGAAAGGTGGTGCAGGATAGTAAGGGCGCACGTGTTACAGACGAGATTGAATATCTCAATGCTTTTTCTGAGGAAAAGACGGCTACCACCATCGCAACAACCAAACTCACCGAAGATGGATACATTATTAAGGACTATGTAGAAGGGCGAGAAGGTGGTGAGCCACGATTGATTGCAAAGGATCGTGTACAACATATGGACGTTTCTTCCAAACAGATTGTGTCTGTTGGGACGGCGCTTATTCCATTTCTCGAGCACGATGATGCTACGCGTGCCTTAATGGGAACAAACATGATGCGACAAGCGGTTCCTACCGTGCGACCGGAAGCGCCTATTATTGGAACGGGTGTGGAAGCACGTGCCGCTTTGGATTCCGGACACGTTGTTCGTGCAGAGGCTCCCGGCATTGTTACGGAGGTAAGCGGTTCGCATGTGATGGTTAAGGGAGATGAGGGAGAAAAGCGCTATCGTCTTGCCAAGTTTGACCGTTCAAACCATTCTTCCGGTATGAATCAACGCCCAATTGTAAACGTTGGGGATACGGTTACAACAGGATCCCCATTGGCCGATGGTGCTTCTACCAAGAACGGAGAGCTCGCGTTGGGGCAAAACCTCCTTGTCGCTTTTATGGCCTGGGACGGATACAACTTTGACGACGCCGTGATTGTGTCCAGCCGATTAGTAAAGGACGACACGCTTTCCTCTCTGTACTTGTCTCGTCATACGCTTGAATTGCGCGACACCAAGTTGGGGCCGGAAGTATTGACGGCGGACATTCCAAACGTGAGCGAAGAGAAGATAAAAAACCTAGACAGTGAAGGTATTATTCGCGTTGGTGCGGAGGTGAGCTCCGGAGACATTCTTGTTGGAAAGATTACGCCAAAGGGAGAAACGGAATTATCCGCAGAAGAGAAATTGCTCCGTGCGATTTTTGGAGAAAAAGCACGAGACGTGCGAGACACCTCTTTGTACCTAGACCATGGTGCTCATGGAAAAGTGATTGATGTAAAAATCTTTACGCGTGAAGATGGAGACAAGTTGGCACCTGGTGTGATTCGATCCGTAGAGGTTACGATCGCAAACCTGCGAAAGATCCAGGTGGGAGATAAGGTGGCCGGTCGTCATGGAAACAAGGGAGTTATTTCTCGCGTTGTTTCCCAAGAAGACATGCCATTTTTGCCGGATGGAACTCCCGTAGACGTGATTCTTACGCCATTGGGAGTTGTGTCACGTATGAACTTGGGACAGATTCTAGAGGTGCACTTGTCGCTTGCGGCAAATGCGCAGGGGTACCAAGTCGCGACATTGCCAATGAACGGTGTCAAAGAACACGAAATTCGAGCAGAACTAGAACGTGCAGGATTTAATGAGCATGGTCAACAAACCCTGTATGACGGCAGAACGGGTGTCGCCTTTGAGCATCAGGTGACGGTCGGATACATGTATATGCTCAAGCTCGGACACATGATTGAAGACAAGATGCATCAACGCTCCATTGGTCCTTACTCACTTATTACGCAACAACCGTTGGGTGGAAAGGCGCAGCATGGAGGTCAACGATTTGGAGAAATGGAAGTTTGGGCGCTGGAGGCTTACGGTGCGGCGCATACCTTGCAGGAGATTTTGACCATTAAGTCCGATGACGTTCCGGGACGCTCCAAGGCGTACGAGTCTATTATCAAGGGTGACAGTGTAAAGAAAGTGAACATTCCAGAGTCATTTAACGTGTTAACACGAGAGTTGAAGGGTCTGGGATTAGACGTGGAACTCCTGCGAGATGGAGCAAAGATTCTTGAGCCGCACGAACGTGATCAAGCCGATCATGATCGTGACCGTTCCTAACCCCCACCTGTATGGCGATGTTTAGAGAAACATTGAAGGCAACGGACTTTGATTCGATCCGTTTACGCGTGGCAAGCCCGGATGTCATTCGAGAATGGTCGTATGGCGAAGTTACCAAGCCGGAAACAATCAATTACCGCACCCAGAAACCGGAAAAAATGGGATTATTTGCGGAAGAAATCTTTGGTCCGTCCAAGGACTGGGAGTGTTACTGCGGAAAATATAAGAAAATCCGATACAAAGGCATTGTTTGTGACAAATGTGGTGTGGAGGTGACATACGCCTTGGTCAGACGTGAGCGCATGGGGCACATTGAGTTGGCCGTGCCTGTCTCCCACATCTGGTTTTTACGGGGCGTTCCATCCAAGATTGGAACCATTCTTGATTTATCCGTGCAACAGTTAGAGAAGGTGATTTACTTTGCGCAGTTTGTGATTACGGACGTGGATGAGAACGCGCGCACAATGGCCTTGGAAGAATTACAGGCGGAGTACAAGAACAAGCGCAAGATGATTGAAGGGGAATATAAGCGCGATCTTGATCGTGCTAAAACCAATCTGGAAGGATCGCCAGACAAGTTTAAACTGGAAGATGCGCGATTGGTAGAAATCCGAGACCACAAGTTGGAGGAGCTGGAAGGAGATTTTGTGATCGTAGACAAAGAGCTGAAGGACATGCGTCCTATGCAGTTGATTGGGGAGACGACCTACCAGGATTGGTCCATTCGTTACGGGCACATTTTTGAAGCATCCATTGGTGCGGAGGCAATTAGGAGTTTGTTGACTCGCATGAACCTCGGAGAAACCATCGCTCTTCTGGAGAAGGAGTGCAAAGATGCCGGTAAGGCCAAAGCCGATCGTATTATTAGACGCGTAAAACTTCTTAAGTCGTTGGAAATAAATCACATTCGACCGGAATGGACCGTAATGACGGCCGTTCCTGTGATTCCACCCGATTTGCGCCCAATGGTCCCGCTGGATGGTGGACGCTTTGCGACGTCTGACTTGAATGATCTGTACCGACGCGTGATTAACAGAAATAATCGTCTGCGTCGTTTACAGGGGTTGAATGCGCCGGAGGTGATTCAACGTAACGAGAAGCGCATGTTGCAGGAGGCCGTGGACGCCTTGTTGGATAATAGTGCGCGACACAGTAAAACCGTGATTGCCGCAACGGGACGCAAGCGACAGCTCAAATCTCTTTCGGATAACCTTAAGGGAAAGCAAGGTCGTTTTAGACAGAACTTGTTGGGAAAGCGTATCGACTATTCTGGTCGCTCGGTTATTGTTGTGGGGCCACACCTGAACTTGGGTGAGTGCGGCATTCCAAAGCGCATGGCATTGGAACTCTTTAGACCGTTTGTGATCTCTAAGTTGATTCAACGGGAATACGTTTACAATATTCGTAGCGCAAACCGTTTTATTGAAGCGGATCGGTTAGAGGTGTGGGATATTTTGGAAGAGATTATTCGTGATTCGTATGTTCTGTTAAACCGTGCTCCAACGCTTCACCGTTTGGGAATCCAGGCTTTCCGACCACAATTAATCGAGGGAAAGGCTATTCAGGTGCACCCATTAGTTTGTGACGCCTTTAACGCGGACTTTGACGGAGACCAAATGGCGGTACACGTTCCTCTTACCAAACAGGCACGCATGGAGGCAAAACATTTGATGCTTGCATCAAGTAACCTGCTTAAACCATCCGCGGGAGAACCGATCACACGACCTGGAAAAGACATTGCTTGGGGCTGCTTCTACCTCACGATGATTTTGGACGAGGAGCAGAAGCCGGAGGGAGAACGTAAAGAGTTTGCCACGCCACGCGATGCTTTCTATGCGCAACAGATGGAAAAGATTGGCATGCGAGAGTTGGTGGTGATGAATGTTCCCGGATATGGACGTATGGAAACAACGGTTGGACGTTGGTTGGTGAATCAGTACATTCCGGAAGTTATCGGGTATCGCAATGAGACGCTTGGCAAAAAGCAGTTGTCTGCAATTGTGCGCACTGTGTTAGAAAAAGAAGGAAAGCCACGCACCGTGACGTTGTTGGATGGCCTGAAGAATCTTGGATTTAAGTACTCAACGCTTTCCGGATTTAGCTGGGGGATGAGTGAATTACCGGCGATTCCAGAGAAGGCAGGAATTCTTAAGGAGGGTGAGCGAAAGGCCTTGGAGGTGGACGAACATTTTGCGCAAGGACTTCTCACACATTCAGAGCGACACAGTGCAATTGTGAAGATTTGGACTGATGTAAAAGATCAGATTGAGATTTTGTCTCGTGATGTTCTGCCAAAACGTGGATCTGCATACACCATGATTGAATCCGGTGCCCGAGGAAGTTTGGGACAGTTGACGCAGATGATCGGTATGAAGGGTCTTGTGTCTTCTGCATCCGGAGAAACCCTGGAATTGCCCGTTAAAGGATCTTTTAAGGAAGGATTGGACGTGATGGAATTCTTTATCTCCTCTCACGGTGTGCGAAAAGGACTCACAGACACGGCCCTCAAAACAGCAAACGCCGGATACCTTACGCGTAGGTTGGTGGATGTGGCGCAAGACGTCGTGGTGGTTACGGATGATTGCGGCGACACAGAAGGCGTGGTCCTTACAAAGGAAGAATCGGATGAAATCGGGGAGCCGTTAACGATTCGTATTCTTGGTCGCTTTGCTCTTTCGGATATTAAGAAGCCGGGAAGCCGTAAAGTGGTTGTTAAGGCTGGTGAGTTAGTGGTTGAGGATCATATTCGAGAGATTGAGGATACGGACGTGGAGTTGCAGGAAGCGCATGTGCGATCTGTGGTTAGTTGTCAGCGACGTCGTGGACTGTGTATTAAATGTTATGGATACGACTTGGCGCATAACAAGGTCGTAAAAATGGGAACAGCGGTGGGCATTATTGCCGCGCAGTCTATTGGAGAACCTGGAACGCAGTTGACGATGCGTACCTTCCACATGGGAGGCGTTGCGGGAAAAGACATCACCCAAGGTTTGCCACGTGTGGAAGAACTCTTTGAAGCTCGTACACCAAAGCACAGGGCGGTGATGGCGGAGGTGCCGGGAAGAGTGGAGATTGTGACCACACAACGCGAGACACTTGAGTCAAAAACAGGGCAGAAGATTGTGGACACGCGTCCCGGACAGAAGGTCGTCCTTATTCACCACACCATGGTAGACAGTAAGATTTACAAGTGTGGTCGAGGTGGAAAGGTAAAGGTCAAAGATGGTGATTCTATAAAAGCGGGCGATGTGGTTTGCGAGAAGTCAAATGGGGAAAAGCACTTGTCCGAGGTAGACGGTATTGTGAAGATAGAAAAGACGCATGTACATGTTGTCTACGAGGCTGCACAAACGCGTGAATACTTTGTTCCGGCTGGATTCACCGTGCTCGTAAAAGACGGAGATATGATAGAGGCGGGAGATGAACTCACGGAGGGTCACTTGGATCTCCAACTTCTCTATGCAACAAAGGGACGCAACGCCGTTGAGCGCTACGTTTCCAAGGAAATTCAATTTATCTACGCGTCCCAGGGACAGAAACTCAACAACAAGCACATTGAGGTGATTGTGCGACAGATGTTCTCTCGTGTGCGTGTGTCTGACCCAGGAGATACAGAGTTGTTGCCGGGAGAAGTCTATGAGCGATCCACGTGGTTGATTGCCAACGACCAGCTGAAAAAGAGTCAGAAGCGAGCGACCGTTGAGGAAATGTTCCAAGGGATTACCAAGGTGTCGCTTTCTACGGACTCCTGGCTGTCTGCGGCATCCTTCCAAGAAACATCGCGCGTGCTTATTAACGCAGCTGTTACCGGTAAGGTGGATGAGTTGCGTGGATTGAAGGAGAACGTGATTATTGGAAAGCTGATTCCTGCGGGTACAGGCATGTTGCCATTAGAGGAGGATCCGGACTTTATGGAAGACCCGGAACTCTACGAGGTCTTTACACCGGAGCCTCGCGCGGGTGATGTGATTGCCGTTGCCGACGAGATTATGGAAGCAACAACCAAGATGATTGGAGAAGTACCGGAGGTCGCTGCGTCTGATTCTGAGAAAGACGGCGAGGCAGACAACTCGGAGGAGGAGATGGAAGACGATGAGGAGCCAACAGAGGAGGCTCTTGCGTCTGTGGATGAGGAGTAGAACAGGGAACCGCTTCGGCGGTTCTTTGTTTTAAGAAGCTGGGGTGGGTTTGTTTGATCAAATAGATCATGTTACTCACAAAGACAGGACAACATTTGATACAATAGAATCATTATGGAACCATTTACACCCCCAACATCAGCTACGCGTGGCGCGCCGTGGTACCTGGTGATTATCCTGCTTGTATTAGCGCTTTGTGCGACCGTTACCGCAATTTGGTTTGGTTTACGTCAACCAACTGCTCCGGATACAACCCCAACAGGATTCATACAGGAAGAGCCGGGTGTGGTGGACGATCGTGCAGAAGAGGAATTAGAGACAGAGCCGATTGTGTCTGAGACAACTCTCCCGGGGCTTGGGGAACTGTCGGCAACAGGTCTTGATATCGTCTATGATATAGATCCGCAAACAGGACAAGGATACCAAACCCCCATGCGGAAGCTTGTTCAGGAAATGTTTGAGCAGGCGCAAACCTGTGAAACATCTTCTGCACCATCCTACGGACAGCCCTTTACTGTGGCGGGAGTTGCGACAAACGACTATGTTCCAAGAATCAACGACACGCTCTTTACAGAGAAGATTGTAAAAGTTGCCAATAATATCAGCGGTTCTCAAATCCAAATCTGTAAACTTGGTACAACTGTCTATGCTCTTGTTTCCAACTGGGAAGGGTACGGGTTTCCTTTTGCCTGGGATGGAAATGAGTTTACACGCTATCAACCACTGGGTGACGTAATGGAGGATGCGTACTTTATGAACGATTTGCTACCTGGGCAAGTGGTTATTGGAACGGCCTTTGGAGACGCAGGTACGGTTTTGTGGACGTATTTTATTCTGGATTCCGCCTCGCGTGCGACCGATCTGGTAGAGATGTGCAGAGACACACTTGCGATGGATGCGTCCGGTAATACTATTGTGGGGAAGCGGCATATTCAATGTGAACGCGTTTGGAATCTCTAAAAGCAAAACCCTGCGCATGGTGCGTGGGGTTTTTGGTTTGAGGTGACAAGATGGGCCCGGATTGGTAGGATACAACCACTATGAAAGCTTTTTCCAACAATATCGTGTTTGTCGATACAGAGTTTACGGACCTGAATCCCTATGTGGGTGAGATTTTGTCCGTGGGAATGGTTAAACCAAGCGGAGAGGAGCTGTATGTGGAGATTGCCTACGAGGGGGAGATGCATTCGTGGGTGCGGACCAATATTCTCCCAACGTTAACAGGAGATAAGGTCTCTCGAGAAGAAGCAAAGAAAAAGATAGCCGATTTTTTGGGAGTGGGAAAACCGCATATGGTTGCCTTTGTTCCCCAGTACGATATGGTCTACATGGTTAAACTTTTTGGAACAGACGCCCTCCCTTTCCACTGGATGCCGGTTGATTTTGCCTCTATGTTATTTGGAGACGGGCAGGATCCGGGGCAGATGCGTTCCGAGCGCCGTGGAGTCCTGATGCATTATCTTGGTTTGGACAGTCATGATTATCCGGAACATCACGCATTAAGTGATGCACGCGCGCTCAAGGATGTTTGGCAGGCGATGGTTGATTAAGTCTTGAGAGATAATCCGTATGTCTGGTCACAATAAATGGTCAAAAATCAAGAATAAAAAAGGCGTGGCCGATGCAAAGCGCGCGGGAGCGTTTACAAAACTTGGAAAAGCAATTGCCGTTGCGGCGCGAGAAGGGGGAGGAGATTTGTCTATGAATTTTAAGTTACGGATTGCGGTAGATGCAGCTAGGGCGGCTAATATGCCGAATGAGAATATTGATCGCGCTATTAAGCGCGGCACGGGAGAGGGAGAAGGTAACGTGATGGTAGAGGGACTGTACGAGGCGTATGGCCCTAAAGGGGTTGCTTTTGTTATCTCTACGCTATCGGATAATAGAAATCGCACGGTTGCAGAAGTGCAAACCGCGCTCAAGAAGGCCGGAGCAACACCTGCGGAACAGGGGAGCGTGTTGTTTAGTTTTGGTCACAAAGCGGTGGTGATTGTCGCGCGAGTTGGGCTTGCTTCTTCGCCGGAGGAGTTGGAGATAGCACTCATTGAGGCGGGCGCAGAAGATATTGAAGAAAGTGATGAAGGGTGGATTGTGACGGGAGGTATTGATGCCTTTAAGTTGATGATAGATACGTTGGAAGCGCTTGGAGTAAAACCGGAGGAAGCGAGTTTGCAGTATGTGTCTAAAATGCCGATGGAGGTGGAAGGGGAAGTACAGGAAAAAGTAGATAAAATTACTGAGGCGCTTGAGGATTTGGATGATGTGCAGGAGGTGTTTACGAATATCAAGTAGGGTGTTAATTAACGGGTAATGGTAGATAGGCAATGGTAGATAGAGGAAAGCCTCGAATATGTCGTATAGGTATCAAGATCTTCGTGTGGAAAAACAGATTCGTCTTTTTATTGGGATCGTTTATCGAATAACGACGACATTTCCACAATCGGAACAGTTTGGGCTCACTTCTCAGTTACGACGAGCAGCTGTTTCTATCCTACTGAATCTTGCGGAGGGATCAGCCCGTCGGTCGAAAAAGGATTTTGCAAGATTCATTACGATTAGTATGGGCTCGCTACTCGAAGTTAATGCTGGGTTTGAGATAGCGCAAGACTTGAATTTTGTACGTGCGAATGAAGCAGGAACGATTTATCAGGAGGTTACATCAATCTGGAAACAGCTTGCTGCATTGCGAACAACACAGGAATAGTGCTCGAACAATAAGAAAATTATGATTAAAAGAGCCATTGGGATCCATCAACCATCTACTATTCCCCATTCACCTGTGACAATTGGGATTGATCCAGGATACGGCCGCATGGGATATGCGGTGATTGTTGGTGATATGGATGCAGGTGTTTTGACGGACGTTGGCTGTATTGAGACGGACAAAGATCAACCACATGCACAACGGCTATGCGAGATTGCAAACCACATACGACGATTGTTTGATACACATCACCCCACGCGTTTGGCGATTGAGACATTGTTTTTTTCTAAAAATCAGACGACGGCGCTGGCGGTGGCCGAGGCACGCGGTGTGGTGTTGGCAATCGCAGGTGCATTTAATGTTGAGGTGGTTGAGTTGGGGCCTGGGCAAATTAAACAGTCCGTCACGGGCAATGGAGCGGCAGACAAGCAGCAGGTTCAGGAAATGATAAAGCGAATTTTGCACCTCCAGGAGATTCCAAAACCAGATGACGCTGCCGATGCTGCAGCTATTGCCTGGGCTGGGTTGGTTGGGTAGTGATGGATAAAAACGGCGCCGTTTTGGGCGCTTTTTTGTTGTTTTACACGCGAACTATTGACAAAATGACATTTTATGGTGTTAAGGTTAGGTCGAATGGAAAGGAGGACGTGATGAATCGATATACGTAGGCAGCGGAAGTTCTCTCCGCAAACGTCTACACCCTCCCGCTCGACAGCATCGACCACTCCTCTGTGTCAACGTACGTGAATGGTGGCCATCCGAGGCCGCCGTTTCACTTTTTTATAGAGTATATTCTGTGGTAGTTTGAGAACAATATCTGTGCTAACCTCCTATCCTAGGAGGTGTCTGATGAGCACGATTGATTTTGGAACTACGGAAGAGTTGCGTGCGCGCCATCCGATTGAGAATTGTAGATGGTACACCGTGAGTAGCGGTGAACCGCTGGAGGGCTGGGGGATCTTCGGCGATGCGGTAACGCATTCTGAGTTCGGACTTTGCATTGCGATCTTCATTGGTCAGGGGCGGTTTGTACTCATCGACGAACGAGGCGTCTACGTTGATGATGACGAGATGGATGATCCTGGAAGGGTCGTGGGCGGCGCGTGGATCTCCGAGCAGACCTTTGCGTTGGCAAATGCAATGTTCAATAGGGATGGTCACGAGCCTCGCTCAGGTTCTTGAGGGATTTCCTCAAACGATAGACGATACAACGGTGGCCAATCCGAGGCCGCCGTTTCACTTTTTCTATGAGGGATTGGCAAAATGGTCTTTACGATGAGTGACTTCATAGGAACAATGAGTAGTGAGGCCAACTGGATCAACTCTTGCAAAAAAATGACCTATTTGTTATAGTTGCCTACGAAAAAGAACACGCGGGTATAGTATAGTGG
>DOMJ01000036.1:25563-25911 GCA_003509895.1 Candidatus Uhrbacteria bacterium
TATAGTGGCTTATTATGCGAGCCCTGCCTGCCGGCAGGCAGGCTTCCAAGCTTGGGATGAAGGTCGGGGATTTACATCTACGAATACAAAATCCGAGCTATGATCACTGTCTATGCGTTGTTGAGTGAATTTGATGGGACTCTGTACATAGGAATGTGTAAAGATCTTGATCGACGATTAAGTGAGCACAATTCCGGCAGAAATCGATCAACAAAGCACAAACGGCCGTTCCGTGTTATTCTAACGGAAACGCATCCCGACTTTATAGTAGGTCGCATTCGAGAAAAGTGGCTGAAGTCGGGAGAGGGAAGAAGGTACATTAAACAACACGCGGGTATAGTATAGTGG
>DOMJ01000036.1:26030-46707 GCA_003509895.1 Candidatus Uhrbacteria bacterium
TATAGTGGCTTATTATGCGAGCCTTCCAAGCTTGAGATGAGGGTTCGATTCCCTCTACCCGCTCCAAGAAAATGCGATCGTCTCCGGGCGGTCGTATTTTCTTTGATGGTTTAGGAAGGGAATCGAACATATACTGGTAGTAGACGGAGAGTGACCTGAAAACGGAGGTTACCAAGAATAAGAATGGCAAAAACTAACACGCCCCCTCACAAAGTGAGAGAGCGTGACGTTGGGATTTTGGCTCAACCCGAGAACCGGGGAGCTGGGGAGCGCGATCGTCTTCTTACAGCAGGTCCAAGAGAAACCGCCGGAAGGCATCCGCGTCCAGGGGGTTTGCGTCCGGAGCGCCGCGCTGCCGGAGCTCGCTCAAGAGCAGATCCTCATTGCGGCGGATCTCCTCGGCAACGTCTTCGAGCCGCCTTGAGGACGGGAGGACGTCGCGGATCCACCACAGCAGATCATTCTCCCCGATGGGGCAGACCTCAAAGCGGTCTCGCCACCGGTCCCGCTGGATCAACCGCGACGCGTCGCAAAAGCTCCACGTGATCGCCAGGTTGCCGATCCAGACCGTCTCGCTGCCGCCGGAGCGCTTGGCGAAGGAACGGTGCACCGTGTACGCTGGCACTCCTTGCTCAACGAACGCGAGCAGTTTAGGATCCTTGCGGACCATCCGCGGTGCCTTCTGCAGCCACACCTCCAGATCAATCTCCGTGGGGACACAGCTTCCGTCACACGGCTCCACACGGGCAGACACCCACCCTTCCGACCGGGACAGGAGCACGTGCTTGCCGTTGATGCAGACGTACAGATCCACCGCATCGTAACAGTCAGAAAGTCCGAACAGGCGCATGGTGACCTCCAAGAGTTGTAGACTCCATACAATCCTCGTGCAACAAGGACTCTATGCAGTGCCCGAGAATCAGTTGACCTCAGGCAAGGGGGCGCGTGACCGCCCGGAGCGATGGCTTACCCCGTTCTGGACGGGACCCGATTGCGTGGCTCAAACGCAAGGGGTCTGCTCGCGAGGGCGAGGGGTGGAACAGCCTTTGCCGCGTGTTCCGATCGCGGGCTGGGGTTTACGTTCTGCGTCGGATCACCCGCCGCCCTCCTGTTGCCGCTACGTCGCTGTGCCGCTCTCCTCGGCGCAGCTCATCGGCGCGGTCAAACACGGACCGGCGAACGGGGGTCGTCTCGGACTCGGCCAGCTCCTTGGCCCGCACCGGCAAGTTGGTCTCAACGCGCAGCGTGAGGCCATCTACCGTAATGCGGACATAGAGCTTGCCGCAGGTGAAGCTCAGACCCTTGCCATCACGAAGACCTATCTCAACCACATGAAGCTTGTTCATCGCACACCTCCCAATCTTGTTGCGTACATTGATTAACTCTCAGAATCCTTTTCTGCCTAGAACTCTGTAGAGTGCCCGAGAAGTGAATCTTCTCAGGCCTCGTCGTTGGTTCCTCTCCTCAAAGTCAGTTCTCGAGAAGAGCTCGCAGTGTGGCCGCGAGATCTCGCTCCTTCTTCTGGGCGAGTCTGTAGCCCTCCTCAAAGATGGTGGCGAGCAGATCGGAGACCACGGGGGTCTCACCGAGAGCGTCCAGGGCGAGAAGGGCCTCGAAGGTGGCGTTCACTTCGCCGCCTGCAACGAGGTTCTCCCACTTCTCCGGAACCTCAAACCAGTTGAGGATTTCCACCTGAACGCCACTGGCATGCCAGTTGATGAACGCCTCATGACTCTCGGCATCATCGCCACTGGCGATGATGGTGCTAGGTCCGCTGACACGGTCATCGTAAACTTCCTTGAAACGAACAAATACACGCTTCATGTTCTTGCCTTCCATCAGGGTGCGTTTGAATCACGCAAAGTCGCGGATCATCCTTACCCCTACCAGAATTTCTGAAGAATCAGCTACTCTGGTAGGGGCGCAAGCGAGAAAGTATTCTCAATCGCTTGCGCCGAGTTGTGACCGATCATTTTACGCGGATCGGTCGTACGCGTGGGCTGGCTACGGCTCGCTGCCGAGCAGACGCTCCAGCACATTGCCCCAGTTTTTTCCGTCCTCGCACACAGGTGCGTGCATAATGAGGACGACGGCGCCATTCACCACCAGCTTCCGGTCTCCCAGAAACCAGTCAACCGCGGCGCTCATCGGGTGGTTGTGGTGGTTGGTGTCGGTGGCGACTGCAATCTTGCCGACCAATCCTGCCAGAGACAGCAGGAGCGGAAAGCCGATTGCAATCTCCCTTCCGATGTGCGCGGTGCGCGCCTCCGGCCCGAGTGTGGTCGCTTCGGCCGGCATGAGCAGGTCGAGAAGGGCGATGTCGAATCCGCCCACCTTGGCGAGCTTACGCGCCTCACCGTACTCGCTCACCGCAATCACATCATGTCCGAGTGCTTCGAGCTGCTTTTTGCCAGCCCGACGGCGGCGGACACTGTCGTCGACGAGTAGGATCTTCATCGGTCGTTCTCCTTGCCCATCTCCTTGATGGTGTTCATGAGAGTGGTCATCAGGTTCTCCTCGCCCGTGGCCTCGACGAACGGTCCAGCCTTCACACGCTCCGGGAAGCGCGCCGCGAACGCCAATGCCTCTTCCTTCGAGGCGCAGAACTCGGAGCTGTAGAGGTAACCGAGGAACACGATCGTGTTCTTGGTCTCCTTGAGGAGGCGGAGTGTCGTTTCGACCTTGTTGGTCACGGCGATGTCGGCCTCGTTCCCCTGATCGTCAACCAGTTGGTCAGCGAGCACACTACCCGCTGACTTTGCAATCAGGCTAATCGCCATGGCGACGGGGTTGGATTTGTTCTGGGTTTCGAACTGAACGAACACGGTGGGCTGTGCCATCGAATTCTCCTTTGTCTGAAATTGATTAACTCTCAGAATCCTTTTCTGCCTAGAACTCTGTAGAGTGCCCGAGAAGTGAATCTTCTCAGGCCTCGTACGTATACCTCCTACTGGCAGCCGCGACGTATTGCTGTTCGCCTCTCTTGTGACCATTTTGTGCTGGTGAGAGCATATGGTCGTGAGGCGCCAGAAGTGCCGTCAATACCGCCTGGGGTATGTGACACTTCCTTTCCTCCATAGAACCTTCGTTTTGCAAAGACTCTATGCAGGGCCCAAGAAGCGATTCTCCTCAGGCCACGGAAGCACTTCCTCTCAGTAGAGGCTTGGGTTTTCTCGGATGTCCCGCTGAAGCTGAACGGTGGCGGACACCACGCCGGGAACCTCCTCCTGTCCAAACCGCGCGCGAACGCGGTCGAGCATTTGAGGTATGGTTCCCTGCGCCACGACCAGGTAAACCTGATCGGGGAACATGCGCCGGAGTCACTTCAGGTACCGCGGGGTGCCGACCTCGAACGTCTTGTCCAGCTTCTTGATCCTTCTCCCGGAGGAGGGGATCTCGGGCTCAGATCGACGCCAGCTACTGAACAATGTGTATCGACGCATGGAACCTCCTCGTTCTCCTCCGAGAACAGTAAGTGAGTTGTATCTTCCACAAAAACGCCATACAGGATCGCGTCTTTGTGGAAGACCCGAGCAGTGCCCAGGTCCACGTTGTGCAGGAATTTTCAATCAAGATGGGACCTGCAGCCCGGGGGTTTTGCCTGGCTAGGGCAGGGTGTTGTAGGCACCCTTTTGCGCTTACGTTGCCCATAAGCGCGCGAGGACTACGGATGCGCGCGGCGGCGAATCACGACCATGGGTCGCTTCGCCTGCAGCTCGCGCTCGGCCCGTTCCTGGGCCTCGCGCTTGAGCTGCTCCGGGCTGGTGGTAAACCAGACCGGGCCGTGACGCACCACACCGTAGCTGGGGGTGATGGCCATCGCTCCTCCTCCACGAACAGCTCGAGTTACTCAAGCAGTTTGTGGAGCGTCCGAGCAAGCAGAATTGCAAGCTCGGGCGCGGAGATAAGGTGGGAATAAGTAACGCAAGTGCTTACTCCCGCGGCTGGTTGCCTTCTCAGGCTGTGCGAGACGGTTGCGACCGCCAACCAGTCTTTGACCCTTCCGTGTGTTTTCCCGCCCCTCTGAGCGGAAAACCCGATGGAATTCGGTCGGCTGATGGGTGTCAGCCTTAGGAGTATGCAAGTTCTCAACTTCAGAATCCTGGCTGGCCGGCCTGGGACTCCTGGTTGAGCGGACGGAATGGGGGGCGCCCAAACCATCCGCCTTTTTATCCGGATCATCGCCGTGCAGATGACTGACACGAACGATTCACCGGTTAGGCCCTTCCTTGCATACAACCTGATCGCCATTGCCCCAGCAAACCAACCCGGTGGTTGATTGGTCGCGCCACTCGGGCGCGATGCCGGTAACAAAATGGTTGCGATCAGTTGAGGGCGTAGCCCAAACCATTGCTGTACAAACGCGGATTGGAGAATCCACTGTCTGCACTCACTCTTGCAGGGTTCCAACCCGCAAGCACCTATCAACTCCAGTACCGATCCTGGAGGGGTCTCCCGACCCAACGTGGATACGTCATGATAGGCGTGGCGCTATGAATGCTTTCGCATCCCCATGGTGTTACCGCCATGAGTTTCCTCCTGTTACCAGGAGTTATCTTTGACCCGATGGTCTGGGTGTGCCAAACACCCACTCTGTTTTGCCGTCCCACCGGCAACAGAGTTCTTGTGCGGATTGGACAGGTTGCGTCCTCTGCCGCGGATCTCCCGCTACCAGCTATAGCATGGCGTCTATGTGGTGCTAGCGAGAGATCCGCGGCGGGGCCGCGTGGCGGGGATCGTTGTCTGAATCAATGTTGTAGACAAAGAATCCGTGCCAAAATCATCCAAAATGCCGTACGTTGTGGTGCCAGTACAGTAAGAGTTCCCACAAGCATACGAACAGTTCAGTAGAACAATCTAAATCGATCGTCCTTTGTTCTTGCAACGTAGTTGTTACAAGACCTGTTTCATTGTTTGTTTGTAAGATGCATGGATCACTGAGGCGTTGTGCTCTATCAGTGAACAAAGCAGATTAACATGGAAGAGGCATTGTGTCAATCCATTGTTGCCAGAATTAAAATAAACCGCTTAAGTTAGCGGTTTATTTTGTACGCTTTTGGCGGACAACTTACAGTAAATTTAAGATTCTTTAGTACGTCGCAGACGAACAAATAGGCCTCTTACGCTTGACAAAGCCGCAAAATCGTGGTATAGATGGTTTTGATTGAATGCGCTCATGCGTTCATCAAACCAGAAAAGGGGTACGCCATGTTCGGCGGCTAGCCCCCCCTTGCCCTCCGCCGGGTGAAAGACCCGGCCGGAAGTCGCGTACCGCGCGACTCCAACCACGACGCCCCTCGGCGTCGCATCTACAAGGAAAGGTGTCCACAGAGACCTTTACCTTGTTGGAAAAATAGCTTCACCAGCCATGGCCACAGGAGGGCACCATGAACGGCTGAGAAGCGCGGAGAGCGGGGTGCGGCGTCGGTTCTCCGACGTCCGCGCCCCGCGATCCGCCAGATCTTGTGACCGCGATCCGCCCACCTGGCAGGTCGCGGTTTGTTATTTGCTTATTGACCAGGCGGCTTCAAACATCACGCGTGCCGTTTGTGCAAATAATTCGCTCTGAACAATAATCGCCATCAGCGTTCCTTGAAAAGAAGTAAACACAATACGATCGGCGTAAATCCAAACGTCGCCATGAAACTCACCAAATGCGGGATTCAATTTTTTAAACAAAACGCCGGATCTGTGTTGATGATTTGCTCGTAGATCTCCGTAATGCAACAGACGAATATCTTGTCGCGCAGGATCAGACGCACTCTTTGCCTCGGCAAAAATTTGTTTAATTTCTTCCGTACCGTCATGCACGTTATGATAGACATCCTGTATATTGACCACCTCAAATATAGAAGAAGGATTAACGGCTTTTACGTCTGCAAAAAGATTTCTCAGCGCCTCCGGCCCCTCGTAATAGCGAATAAACGGCTTTTCTCCCGGGGAAAGACTCTTCATCTCCGGGACAGACTCTTCCATAAGCTCTATCCTGTCTCGCATTTGACGCGATTGCTTTCTAAAATATCTGAGCGCATCCTCCGGTTGCTCTATGGTAAAAACCGTCTTTGCCCCTTTTTGAAACGTGGAAAGAAGGCCTTTTCCTTTGAGTGATTCAATCGCATCGTACGTGGCGGTTCGAGAAACCTCGGCTTTTCGTGCTAATTCCTGCGCACTCGTTGGCCCCAATTCTAGACCGGAAAAGTAGATCTTTGATTCCACCTCGCTTAATCCCAATTTAATAAAAGTTTCAATCCATTTGTTTAACATAGTGCTGTAAGTATAGCAGAGAAGGTGAGGTATACTAAGGCTATTATGCCGCAAAGACTTATCCAATGGCTCGTACAGCTCGTCCAATCCTATTTCTTTCTTATTCTTTTGGCTCTTGGAGCAGGCTTGCTTCTTCCTGATTCTGCAATTATTTTCGCACCCTTTGCGACGCTTCTTTTGCAAATCATCTTTTTTCTCACGAGTCTCAAGCTCAATCCAACAGAGATTTTCCGCACGGTCAGAAATACAAAGATGTTGGTTGCGGCAAACGTATTTATGCTCTTGCTACTGCCATCCGTTGTGTATCTGTTGGCGCAATGGATTGTGCCGGAATTTTCGATTGCGCTGATGCTGCTTGCAGCTATGCCAACGGGTATGACAGCACCTCTCCTCTCGGAGGTTATAGGAGGCAAAACAGATGTTGCACTTGTTCTTACTCTCACAACGTCCTTGCTAGCACCATTTACGATCCCGTTTGTGATTGGTATTTTTGCAAGCACTGCGGTTACCGTGAGCGGTGTGACGATGTTTTGGAGTTTAGTGAAGGTGATCGTTATTCCGTTTGTTCTCGCGCAGGGTGTTCGATCGTTTTTTCAAAAGCACATTCAGAAAACGGCGTTTACCTTTAAGCCGATCTCGCTTCTGCTACTCGGCATGTTGATTGCGGGCGTTGTGGCAAAGCAATCTCATGTCATTTTGACCAACCTTGATCAAACACTCCTCACACTCGTTATCATATTGTTCTGTTTTATTAGTTTGCTACTGGTGGCGGGCTACTTTGTGGCGTACTGGCGTCCTTGGAATGATCGTACAGCCGTTTCCATTTGCATGACGTTTATGAACTTTACACTGGCTATTTATCTCGCTGGTCTCTACTTTTCCGATCCAAACGTACTCCTTGCAACGGTGCTCGTGGTATTCCCGTGGGCAATTATGTTGCTGCCGTTTAGATTTGTGGTCCGTAAGTATCTTTGTAAATAAAGAATTTTGAACGTGTAATGTATGAGTGAATTTAAAGGCGGACCAACAGAGGAAGAACGTTTGCGCGCCATGGGGAGTGATCGCCTTTTGGCAGATCTTAAAAGGAAGTATCGGCAACCGGCACAGGCATCAGAAGGAGAGGTACAAAAACCAGAACAATCAGTAAAACCCTCCTTGGTTATCGATCATCTGCGAGCAATGCAAGAACGGAAAAGTGAACTTGCTGCATTACCTTTTGAGCACCCCATGATTCCAGAAGCAGAAATGGAGCAGCTGAGCCAAGCTTGGCAGGAAGTGGAACGCTTGCGTGTGAGAACCGTTAAACGTTTAGCAGGTCTTAAGAGAACATCTGATGCGTACCGGCGTATTACTAAGGAAGCCGTGGACGACATTGTGGCGTATTTAGATCAACAACCCGTGTGGCGTTACAAGTTTGCGACCCAATCCGGAGGGGCGCCGGGTGAGATATCCAACACAATCCATTCAGAGGATTCTCTCTACTATCTGTCTGAGCATGGTGCATCTATACGGCTCAAACGATCGGCGCTCTATGACGAAAACCTTGCCTGGCGTCATGTGATTCAGCCAATTATGGAATTAACGCTATTTTCGGATTCCCAATCAAAAGGGGAGAGCTTCTCTCGGGTTCCGCTCCCAGGATATTCTGTAAGAGATTTTGAGACGCCAGAATTTGCGGATCGACTGAGAGATGAGGAACAGTTGTCGGGTTATGTATCGGAATTGCGAGTGCATGAAGACCACGGCGTTCCAAGACTTGTTTCAAATATCCCAGAAGGCGCATGGGATCACCTGGGGGATCCGGTGAGTGTCATTATTGATACCAAGCAGTCGTAACCAGACAAACACCCAGAAGTCTCAACAACCGGGTGTTTTTTTGTCTTTTAACACCTCTCTTACTTGACCAAAACGGCATTTTCGGCTATACTCCGCCGGTATTGATTCTTTTCCCATAATATGGATTTTCGAAACATCGCCATCATTGCTCACGTTGACCACGGTAAAACAACGCTCGTGGACGCCATGCTTAAACAGTCTGGTACCTTTTCTGACCGGGAAATTATTGAAGAACGCGTGATGGACAATAATGACTTGGAAAAAGAACGTGGAATTACCATTTACGCAAAGAATACCGCTATCATGCTTGGTGACACCAAGTTGAATATTGTAGACACACCGGGGCACGCCGACTTTGGATCGGAGGTGGAACGTGTGCTTAAAATGGTGGATTCTGTGCTATTGCTTGTGGATGCCTATGAGGGTCCTATGCCGCAGACCAAGTTCGTTTTGCGAAAATCGTTGGAGTTAGGCCTCAAGCCTATTGTGGTGATCAACAAAATAGACAAACCTTCCGCTCGACCGGACGAAGTGGTAGATATGGTGTTTGATTTGTTCGGCGAATTGGGAGCCACAGACGAGCAGCTTGATTTTAAATACATTTACACGATTGCAAGAGATGGCATTGCGGTTACAGATCCTACCGTTAAGGGAACCGATTTACAGCCTTTGTTTGATTTAATTCTCGCAACCGTGCCTCCTGCACCAAGTGAGGTCTCCAAGCCAATGCGCATGCAGCCCGTAAACCTTTCCTACGACAAATTTGTGGGTCGTATGGCTATGGGCCGCATTGTAGAGGGAACCATGAAGTCCGGAATGCCTGTTGTAGTGACCAAATTGGATGGTACAAAAGAGAACCAGAGGATTACAAAGCTGCAAACCACCATGGGATTGGTGAAACGTGATGTTGATGAGGCGTACGCGGGAGATGTGGTAACGATTGCGGGTATTGCCAACATTAACGTAGGAGAAACGGTAGCGGAGAATGCGAGTGTTGATGCACTTCCGGCGATCCACATTGATCCGCCAACGCTTACCATGGATTTTATGGCCAACAGTTCACCATTTGTTGGAAAAGATGGAAACCTGGTAACGTCTCGACAGATCCGAGAACGCTTGGACCGAGAATTGGAGACAAACGTTGGATTGCAGATTACCGATTCAGAAAATGGAGAGGCGTTCCATGTGAGTGGACGTGGAGAAATGCACCTTGCCGTGTTGATTGAGACCATGCGCAGGGAAGGATACGAGCTCCAGGTAAGTCAGCCACAGGCAATTCTTCGTGAGGTAAACGGCGTAAAAGAAGAGCCATACGAGTCTGTAACGATTGACGTTCCGGACGTGAGTGCCGGTGTGGTGATTGAGGCATTGGGCAAGCGAAAGGGCGAGATGACCAACATGACCAGTAAGGATGGATCTACGCGATTGGAGTACGTGATTCCAACGCGAGGTCTCCTTGGATACCGTATGGACTTTGTAACGGCCACCAAGGGAGAGGGAACACTGTCTCACATCTTCTTGCACTACGGTCCTTACAAGGGAGAGATTGCAAAGCGTTCAACGGGTTCCATTATCTCTGGTGTTACAGGAAAGACCCTTGGATTCTCACTCGCCAACCTCCAAGAACGTGGAACCTTGTTCTTGGGACCAACGGTTGAGGTGTACGAGGGAATGGTAATTGGTGCCAGCGCAAAAGAAAGCATGACGGTTAACCCATGTAAGGGAAAACAGCTTTCAAATATGCGTTCAAGTGGTGCCGACGAGGCGCTCAACCTCACGCCGCCATTAGAGATGACCTTGGAACGTGCGCTTGAGTACATTGTTGACGATGAGTACGTGGAGGTAACCCCTCACTTTACGCGTATTCGTAAAAAGTACCTCACCGAGGTAGATCGAAAACGACACGGAAGTAAAATGTAAGTATAAAAACCCTGCAAACGCGGGGTTTTTTGATACGGGACGGTTTGTCACAAAGATCAAATAGCTCTATACTATGTCCATATGAACCAACCAACCAACTCAACGGCACGAGACGTGTTCTTATATCTTCTCGTGACCGTTACACTGTATGCGATCTCTGTTTCCGCCATCTCCACGCTCTTCCAATACGTGAACCACTTTTTTCCGGATCCAATTTATGCGTACTCAAGCGTTACGGATATTCTGCGTGTTTCCTTGTCCGTGCTCATTATTTTCACTCCTGTGTATGTATGGGTAACACGGTTCTTAAACAAGGATATTGTGGCGCATGCCGGCAAACAGGGATTGGCAATTCGACGCTGGCTTGTGCACCTCACACTGTTTGTGTCCGGTATCACCATTATGGTTGATCTTGCGACGCTCATTTACAACTTCCTTGGTGGAGAGTTGTCTTGGCGGTTTGCGCTCAAGACCATTGCCGTATTGCTTGTAGCAACTGCAGTGTTTACCTATTATATTTGGGATATTCGTCGTGAGGCGGCAGCTGTGCCTACAAAGATGTTGTGGCTTGCACGTGCGACGCTCGTTACTTTGACGGCGGTTGTTATTGGGGGGTTCTTTCTTATGGATTCACCGGCGGATCAGCGTTTGCGCAAGTTAGACGATCAGCGTGTAAACGATTTGTGGACGGTGCAAAGCGGAGTAGAAAACTACTGGTATCAAAAAACAATGTTACCGGAATCGTTGACAGAGGTATCGGAAAGTTTTGTGCTCCCGGTGGATCCAGAAACAGGTGCAGCGTACGAATACACGCGTTTAACGGATCAAACGTACGAGTTGTGTGCGACATTTAGTTTTACGCCGGCCAAAGATATGGGGTATGGAAGACCCGTCCCATATATGGATGGCTTTGCAGAACGCGACTATTACGGGCACGTTGCGGGGCGTGATTGCTTTGCAAGAAGTGTTGTGCGGCTGAAATAGAAAAAAAGAAACAGGCCTTATGCGGCCTGTTTTTCTGTTTGCGGAAAATTTTGTTGGTCAAAGTGCTTCTCAATCACAGAGCGTGCAATGTCTCTATACCGAGATTGAACAAGGGTGTTTTTACCGGTGATTGTTTTGTTTGCATTTAAATCGCCATCCAAGATGTTATTGCGTTTTGTAAGACCATTTTCTTCCCGCCATTTGTAGAGTGCCGCCGACGGTGAGTCTCCTTCATAATAAACAATCTTACTTGGTTTTTGATCCGGATGCGCTTCAAACCGCTTACTCCAATACTCCCGAGAGGAAACCGGATTTGATGCTCTTTTGTAGTAGGCGCCCATTCTAACCAAGGCAGACTTTATCTCTCCGTCTATGTGGTTGTAGGGATCATTTTCTTCCGTGAGGGCTTTTTGTGCACGTTCCGATAAAACAACAAGAGGCGTAATGTTTTCTAGGTATTCTTGTGCGTCTAAATCGGAGAGACCAAGTTGTTCTCGAATGCTTTTTTGCAATTTCTCTCGTCCTTCCTTCCTTTTATCATCTCGCTCAAAACGGGGAAGAGAGTAATCAGCGCGTTCTTGTTCTTGAGCGGCGGCTGCAAGCTCAACAATGACTCCGGACTCCAAAACGGCCTTTAATTGCTGCACACGCTCCGTGTCTACGAACGGATTATTATTCGCATCAAGCTCATATCGGGAGCCCGTTTCCGGGTTTACGGCAGCATCTTTTGGGAGAAAGGTGACCCCCGCATCAATGGGAATACCTTCTGTGTCCTTTTCCCAAACCCACAAATCATTTCTGTGCGCATCTTCACCGGCACTTGTTAGGTTACGTCCATGTCCTCCGCCAAATTGGAACTCTGAGGCGATTAATGCGGAAGGAAACGCAATAAAGACTTCGTTGCCGCGTTCGGATCCGTAGTAATCATCGGCCACCCACTCTGTTGCAAAGTGCACGGCGCCATGGTCCGCAAAACTACTCCAGCCCTCTCTTTGCGTAAGCTGATCTACATGTGCATACGCCTCCTCTTTTGTTTTAAGGGAATCAAGGTTCAGTTGCTCGGCAATGGCATCATCCTTTTGATCTCCTTCCAGCTGAAGGCTGATAGCAGATTTAAGTCGTCCCGATTCTAAGACTCCATCAAAAGCAGAGGAGTGTTCATAGAGGCCACTATTGTGATTAATCAATTCAGCGTGATCTCTGACTCCGCGACGACTGACATGTGTCACCATTTCTGCGGGAAAGCGTCGCAGTAAATCCACGTAGCTGTCCATGTCCATTTCTGCTAGCTTGTCGGCCTTAAAGTATTCAAGCACGTCTGCGGTGGCAACCTCCCTGCTCTCCCAAAGGGTTTTCTCACTCTCGTAGTATTGATTCAAAATATCTTTTGCCGACGGTACGTCTGTCTCGGCATGCATAGAATCAAGCTGCTCCGTTGCATCACGGGCGGTATGTTTTGCTGTTTGAATACGTGATTCTACCTCGTCTTTTTGACTATGCAATTGGGCAATCTCGGCTTTTACTTGTTTTATTTGTCGCCAATTCCAAACTTCGGCAAGTTTGTTTGTTCGTAATTCTGCCAGCTGCCGCTCCACAACACGCATTTGCTCGGCCGCCTCCATAAGTCGGCCTTCTTCTAACCGAGAGGCTTCCGAACGGCCACGTTCAATCTGTTCTGCAAGCTCTGCAAGGCGTTCTCGTCGTTCTCTGCCTTGTGAACGGGCCTCTACCAGTTCGGCCGCCTTGGCGCTTCTGACCTCTGGCGCGTCCGGACGCTGTCTGGCTTCTTGCTTAATAAAGGCGGAGGGTTTTTCCATACACAAGAAGTATAACACCCCCAATCATTGGATTGACAGTATACCACATGTGATATACTCTATTTTAGTATGAATACACAACAACAAAAAATTGGTGCCTTTATTGCCGATCTTCGTAAGCAACGCGGGCTCACACAGGGAGAACTCGCAAAACAAATTCACACAAGTCAGAGTGCTCTGGCGCGTATGGAGCGCGGCAGTCAAAACTTAAGCGTGGACATGCTCACCAAGATTTCTCAAGCGCTGAACCGCGAGATTGTCTCGGTTGGGTCGGGCGCGATGAGTTTTCAAATTCAGGGCGGCCACAAGCTGCATGGTTCTGTAAGTATGAGCGCATCCAAAAACGCGGCCGTGGGGCTCCTTTGTGCGTCCTTATTAAACAAGGGAACAACAACATTAAAACGTGTCCCGCGTATAGAAGAAGTCTACAGACTTGTAGAGGTGCTTGAGAGCATTGGCGTTCATTGTAAGTGGTTAAAGGATAATGACCTTAGAATCACGCCACCGGAGAAGCTCAATTTTAAGGCGTTGGATGCCAAGGCAGCCTCACGGACACGCAGTATTATAATGTTTATGGGTCCATTTATGCATCTCGCGGATACCTTCAGCATTCCCTATGTTGGTGGATGTAAATTGGGAACGCGCACCGTTTGGCCGCATTTGGAGGGGTTAAAGAAGCTGGGTCTTCGCGTGAAAGTGACAAATGTGGCCTATGAGGTAACGATAGACAAGAGAAAGCCGGCAGAGGTGATACTTTCAGAGGCGGGGGACACGGTTACGGAAAACGTGCTCATGGCTGCGGCAAAAATGGATGGCGTTACCGTGATTAAGTACGCATCGGCAAACTATATGGTGCAGGATGTCTGTTTTTTTCTTCAAAAGCTCGGCGTGCAAGTAGAGGGAATAGGCACATCAACCCTTACCGTATACGGAAAACCGGAGATCAACATGGATGTGGAATATGCGCCAAGTGAGGATCCGATTGAGGCGATGTCTTTTTTGGCGGCCGCGATTGTGACCAATTCCTCCATTACACTTAAACGCTGCCCAATTGATTTTCTGGAATTGGAGTTATTGTATCTCAAAAACATGGGATTTAAGTATGCGATCAAAAAAGAATACCTTGCGGAAAATGGACAAACACGCCTTGTTGATATAGAAACAAAACCATCTGTTTTAAAGGCGCTTAAGGACAAGATTGCGCCGCTTCCATACCCCGGGATCAACATGGATAATTTACCGTTTTTTGTTCTGGTCGCGTCAAAAGCCAAGGGGCGTACGCTTATTCACGATTGGCCCTATGAGAACCGCGCCATTTATTACACGGAATTAAACAAAATTGGAGGGAAGATTACGCTCTTAGACATTCACCGTGCAGAGGTGGACGGTCCGGTTGAATTTACGGCAGCAGACGTTTCTACCCCGCCGGCCCTGCGCCCATCTATGCTTGTTCTTCTTGGCATGCTTTCTGCAAATGGAACGTCTATGTTGCGCAACGTTTACTCGATTAATCGTGGTTACGAACGAATTGCAGAGAAGTTAAACAAACTTGGAGCACGCGTGACAATCGTCAATTAGATCGGAGAGAGGTTATACAGAAAAACACACGACTTATAAGCGTGTGTTTTTTACACCCGTGGGGCAGAGATCATTCAGGGGGCAGGCGGCGCAATTGGGCGTGCGACCACAGAGATCTCGTCCAAGTAAAATCAGATACTCGTTGATGGCAAGATAGTCCTTTGAATCGATGATTGTGTTGAGTTCACGTTCAATTTTTGCCGTGTTTTCCGTTTTTGTGACCCAGCCAAGTCGTGGAGTAATACGTTTTACGTGCGTATCTACCGCAACACCAATATTGATGTTAAAGGCTTTTGCCATAATCAAGTTCGCGGTTTTGTTTGAGACTCCCGGCAATCCCAACAGCGCAGCGTGATTGTTTGGAACCTGACCGTTATATTGACGAACGAGCGTCTCTCCGATCCCTTTTAGATACTTGGCTTTTGAGTGATAAAAACCGGTAGAAAAAACCTCTGCCTCCAGAGTCTTGATGCCCGCATTGGCGTACGCTTTGGCCGTTTTATATTTTTTAAACAAAACCCCGGTTACCTCGTTTACCCGCTTGTCTGTGCATTGTGCCGACAAGACGGTTCCAATGACAAGCTCTAGTGGGTTAGACCAGTGTACAAAACTCTCGGGCGTTCTTTTGTATCGCTTTTTGAGCCGCTTAAGCACTTCCTTGTACGTTGTGATCGTTAACTTCATGAGGGAAGTATAGCAAATTCAGATTGCGTTGCCCGTTGTTGAAACGAGAGAATAGATGGTTTGTCCCGCACGTACGTGCTCGGAACGCGATTGGAAAATAATCGCTCCTTGCACGGGAGATACCTCTGGAGACCCGTCTCCGTGAACGCCAATAACCTGTCCTTGCTTTACCGGAGACCAGTTATCTAACACGGCTGCATTAAACGTAAATACATCTGTTTTTGATCTGCCTTGGTGTGTAATGCAATACACTATTTGGGTTTGCTTGTAGGGTGTGGCATTGCCTGAAAGGAATCCGATCCCACGCAACATATTTAAGAGGTCCTCATAGGCAAAACGGCATTGTTCTTGGTTAGACCATTGTCCTGTCTCATAGCAAATACCGATCCCACTATGCCGATCAACATAGGCGTCGGTTGTCCCAAGCTCACTCCCCATAAAATGATTTGGATCCGTGAGAATAGAGTGCACGCGTGTGTGCTTATAGAGCGGCAAATGGTGGAGCGGATCTTTTCCAAAACAAATAAAGGGTTCCGAGGGGTGACTTGTTGCATGGAGGTCAATCAAATAATCCGTTGTGCGCAAAAGGGGAGCGAGTTCTTGAGCGCGCTGAACATCCAGTAAATGCGGAGAGGGCTGGTCTAGGTACGTTTGCGTAAAAACACGATTTAAATTTGTAAGACCAGGCACGTCTGCAGAACGTGTTCCTTGCTTGTAGGCGATAGGATTGCCAATACCGGTGTAGAGAATGCCGGAGAATTGTTGATCGGAGAGATCGTGTAGAAGCTGTTCAACCAGAAGAGCACCGCCCGGTTCATCGCCGTGTGTGGCACCAAGAACGGTAACGATGGGTCCCGGGGAGAGGCCGGTTAATTTTGTTATAAAGGGAATGGTCATAAAAAAGTGTGTTGCCCGAGAGATGATATATCGGGCAACAAGGAATTAGAAGATCGGCAAGCCGACCAAAGAGCGGATCCTTTCCACCCAACCAATGATCTCGTCTACCGAGTCCGTCATGCCCGGTGTTCGCAGCTCCACGGTTCCGTAGTGGCTGATACGAACAAGATCGTAGCATTCCGCCAGCTTGGTAACACCCAGAGCTCGCATACGGTCTTCCCAACCGGTGATTGACTTATACAAAGGTGATGTACCTGGCAGATGTGGTGCATACACGCCCATGGTGTGCGCAACAACCTGGTGATACAGGCCAAGGCGCTCGCCGTTCGTATGATCAGTCATGTGCACAATCGCCGGGAGCTCCGTACATAGGGCATCATGAAACTCAACGGCTTGCTGAAGAGAGGCGCACCCAATGTGGACGTGTACTCCGGCCACACGATAGGCCGCCATGAGCACCGAGCGAGGCAGCTTTTCTCGCAAGTGCAGGTACTTCTCGTGGACGTGACACGCAACATGGGCGGGTACGACCTCCACAGCCTGCATGAGGCAACTCATTTTCTCCGCAACGTTACATCCCATCTTTTGGGCGGAATCCAGGTCGTCGGAAAGACCATACGCCGTGTGCTGGGGGAGTGTACGGTCTTCCACCTGGCACGCAGACAGCTCCGGCGCCCAACGTTCGGTGTTGAGCCCTAGGCTCTGCATACGTTTGGCCATGTGCGCCAGGAATTCAGGAGACCTGGGTACAGATTCCCCGTTTTGCATGAGCGTAAACTCACGTTCTATACCAATACATCCGGCAAGTGATTGTGTAAACACAGGGTTAAGTGCGTTCACGGCACCTCCAATGGGAGTGGGGTACAAAAACCCCCGCCCAAAGACAAAATATGTTTGTCAGAGGACGGGGATTCTCGAACCACCGCGGTACCACCTCAATTCCTTCTTTAAAAAAAGAAGGCGCTTTCATGTGCTCCGTAGATACACATTATCCCTAGATTACGGGGGATGCCGGGCATACACAAAAGCATATGCCATCTCGTCGAGCCCAATTTCGTCTTTTACTATGATCCGGCTTTCACCATCCCGGATTCGCTTAACAGGGAGTAAAAGAGTACTACTTCTCGAGTTATTGATTTTGTTGTTGTGAAAGGACTACCTATACGCTACAGACTACACATTTTTTTGTCAAACAGTATGCCCCGCCTCCCAGGATTGGGAAGCGGGGCATAGCAGGGGTTGTTAGACAGAGATCGACGCGTAGAGCTCGCCGTTGACAACGACGAGCTCAAGCCCAATTCCGCCGTACCGGCGGGTGCGCCCCCAGAGGAGCGCCCCCATCCGGTGGGGTCCACGGACGAGGGCGCGGAGCACCCCGTCCGCCAACTCCGGGTGGCGGCGCATCCGTGGCGCCACCTGCCCCCGGACGTCTAGAAGTCGCACCGGGGGCGGCGTGCCCTTCTGGCCCGTCCACCGGATGGTCCATCCGGTGGTTGAACGGCCCAGCTCGATCCCGTCGCCGAGATCCAGCTCCACCGTATCGGTGGTGGCGTCCAGCAGGAGCTCAAGCGCCTCCTGCCAGGGGGTGGGGGTGGGGACACCGTCAGCAACAGTAACGATAATGTTCTGCATTAGATCCTCCGGATCCGGGGTTTTGAAACTGATATCGTTATAACACAAAATAACGGTTTTGTCAAGAGATTATGCATAAAATAGGGGCTTTTCCTTAAGAAAATAAACAAAAACACCACCTTTCGGTGGTGTTCCTGATGGTCGGGCTAGCGGGGCTCGAACCCACGACCTCTTGGTCCCAAACCAAGCGCTCTAGCCTACTGAGCTACAGCCCGATCCTCGCAAAACGGGGTACAGATCGGACTGGAGCCAAAAGCCTCTCAATCCACCAATACCCTGTTAGCGGAGGCATTATGCCACAACCTTATTTCTTTGTCGAGCCTAAAAGTTGTACCATCCAAAATCGTCAAATCGATCGTACATCATGCCAATTGGATAGGAGTCGATTAAATCAATCAGACTTGGGTTCGTGGAACTAAACAGGTGGTAAATAATTGTTTCATCGTTTACCCCATAAAAGGCCAGGTCATTTTCCGGAATTTGTCGTTTTACTCCATTTCTGATGTGCCACACCACAAAGTTCTGATCCCGAACAAGGCTATCGTCTGCATGGACAGAGGAAAGATCGTCCCTCTTGGTATAACGTGGCCAATCGGTGGGGGCAATGTCGCGAACGCGTTTTGCCCAGTCCGGTCCGTAGTAATAGAGAGCCGTGTTTTCATCCGGAATGCGTCGCAATACACCACCTTGTTCTACCGCGTACACGTCCGGTGTACTTTGAATCTTTACCAACCAAGTTCCCTGATGCATCGGCATTGCAGCGCCTAAGGGAATCGCTGCCATTTGATCTGCAGGGATCGTCTCTACGGCATCAAAATCCGCAAACCAGGAAAAATAGATGGTCTCGTTGGAGAAGGGTCGACGTTTTCCGCTTGTATCAATGGCGTAGACGGCTGTGTCGTGTTGCGTTGAGGCATTATGATCGTCTACCAGCTTTACAAGTCGTGGATACCCAATAGGACGCTCAAGTGGTTCCGGCGCAGGCTGACCTGTGAGCGAACCATCTGTAGAGGAGTCTACAGGATCACTTATAGGTACAGGTTCCTCGGCAGCGCTGCTGATCCAAACGGCATCAATGCCAAACAGTGGATCATCCGGGCTGATGTGAACGCGATCAAAAGTAACGTTATCCGGGTTTTGAATCGTTTCAATGCCCGTGGGTGCCATGCCAACAAAGACAACAATGGCTGTGTGCTCCACGCTTGCGCCATTCATAAACTGGACCGTCATGGAATAGAGGTCATCCGAGGGTACGGTGTATTGGAAAGAGACATCGCCAGTGGAGGCTTGAGAGAATCCCGGCTCCACCCAGGACACGGAAGAGGCAAAGGTTGCAGAAGCACCGTCGGGCGCGCCTGTAATGGATCCCGGAGCATTTACGCCGGAACTCACCGCGACATGGCTATAGAGGCTCTGTGCGTGCCCTACCGTCGGTAGGAGTAGGAGGGAGATGGTAAGAAGTGAGAGAATGTAGTTCATATGGATCATTATTACACTCTTGCCATATTGAGGCAAAACTGATACAGTAGCGCCGTTACAATGGGCGTGTAGCTCAGATGGTTAGAGCGCAGCACTGATAATGCTGAGGTCCCAAGTTCGATTCTTGGCACGCCCACCAAACGATTTCTTGTGTAAAGAGAATAATCACGTATTTTACAGGATTTGTTTGCGCGTTTCATACGAGCAAAGTGTGTTGAAGGCTATCTTGGTTGATTCAAGTTAGTCATGCAATATGTGAGCGAAGTGCATTGAATGATATTTTGGTGCGGATGCGAGTTAGTCGTGCAATTTGTGAGCGAAGTGTGTTTGATGAGATCTTTTTAAAGCTATGAGGAGCAAAGTAATACGTACGAATATGTACGTTGTCGAGCACCGGAATAGCTGAAAAAAGAGATCGCGAACACACAAGCGGAACCAAAACGCCGGGGTAGCTCAGTGGTAGAGCAGTGGCCTGAAGAGCCACGTGTCGTCAGTTCAATTCTGACTCCCGGCACCAGTTATTGATTTAAAAACCACCTCATGGGTGGTTTTTTGTTTAGGCGAGAGGTTTTTGAAAGAGCGCAATCCAGTAGTGTCGCTTATAACGTTGATTGGAGACAACGGCATAACCAACCACCTTTTTTAGAGAAATGAGGGAGAGAGCAGGGAAGGATTCTACCAGTTCTTTTTTTGTAAAAACACGCTCTATGAGTTGCAAGACCGGCAATACATAGGTGTTTGGCTCCGGACCCGGATAATCTTTTATGAGTTTCTTAGCGTTTATGTCGCCTTCCATGGCAAACGTTCTGATGAAGAGGTAACCGCCGGGTTTGAGCACGCGCATGACTTCGGCAATGTAGACAGTGCGTTCTTCTTGTAAAAGAGCGTGAGAGCTCGTGATGTCTAAGACAAGATCAATGGACGCATCTTTGAGAGGATAAGACTTACCGATTGAGCGAACCTCAAATGTAACTGAACCGAGAATGTTGTTCGTGTTCTTTTGTGCAATCTCTACAGCGGAAGGGGAGATGTCGTACCCGGTGGCAACGGCGCCTTTTTCTGCAAACGCAAGAGCGTGTCTGCCGGTTCCGGTTCCAAGATCAAGAATGTGGGCATGCGTAAAATCAAAATGAAGCTTTTTAAGTTGTCGTAAAAGAACACGAACACAGGCGAGAGGTGTTAGGTTTTCTCGTATAAGTTGAGGTTGTTGGTATTCGCATTCCCATGGGTGCATAGTAAAAAATATCTTACGGTGTCCGAATGAGGGTGTCAAAGGAAACAAAAACTCCTCATGCCTCAACATGGGGAGTTTGGTTATTGTGTGCTACGTGATTGTAACGTCTACTTGCCGCGGTACTGCGCGGACTTGATTTTAGTCTCGAGAGACTGATCTTGATGTACAAGACCTCGACCAACGTATAATTCCGTTGAAAGGAGGTGATCCATCCACAGCTTCCGCTACGGATGCCTTGTTACGACTTTACCCCAGTCACTGGTCCTACCTTCCGCCGCCAAAAGCGACGTTCGGGTATTACCAATTCCCGTGGTATGACGGGCGGTGAGTACAAGACCCGAGAACGTATTCA
>DOMJ01000038.1 GCA_003509895.1 Candidatus Uhrbacteria bacterium
CGTGGTTTTTGTTTGCGTGAGGGCGCAAACAGGTGTGTCTGTGGTAAAATTAGTTTGTAAACACAAACCGTAACCCTATGATTGACAGGTTATCTCTCCCCATCGTAGAAAATCGCGGAGAAAAAGATCCTTCTACCAGCATCTTTACAAGGCAAGAGATCATTGCACCAAAAGACTTCGTTTCTGTATTTCATGAAACCTCCCCCCAGAGGCTACAGGATATTGACGCGTATGGTTTACACTTTGATGTTGAAGTGAGAAATTTTTCCAATCCGACATTAATCAGCGCCTTTAATGACATCCTTAACAAGGCCAGACCCGAATGGGCAAAACAAGCAAAACTCGATCGGGGTCAGGTTCTCTTTGCCTATCCAAATTTAGAACTTGGTCACGGTATGGGCGGTCTTGCAGACGAACGTTTCAACGATAAAAAACACATTGCCACTTTTGAAACAATACAAAAATACAATCCCGAAGACCTACAGAAGCATGGGATCACAACCTGGGAGGAGTATCGTGATTACGTCATTTCTGAAATTCAGCAAAGTAAAAAAACGCAAGGAGCACTTTTGGAGCTCAAGGTTGATCCAACGACTTCTTTTGTTGGTGACTTGAAGCTCATTGAAGATGCCAGATTTTTTGCCGATCGTACTCTCCGCGAACAAGCTCTTACCAACTACTGGCTATCTGTTATTGCATTTACGGATTTTCAAAAGTGGTACAAAATTCCTACGGAAAACGAACAAGGGATAGACGAGGAGTTACGCGACCCGAGCGGTTGGGGCGGACGAGGATATATGGCAATCAAGGGAGCACCCGCCCATCTGCCGGACGCAATCGTTACGGCGGAAATCATGATCCCGCAGGATATTCCACAGGAACACATTCGCGTTGTTGCAAGTTAGGCGCAGGAGAGAAAAACCAAAAAATGAAGCGCCGCCCACCGAGATGCTCTGGTAAACGACTCGTGGTGGATGACGAAAAGATTCAGGATTACGATCGTATGACTACGACACGGTTTTTCTTGTATCTTCGATTCAGGATTCAAGACCTAACCCCATTTGGACCCTCGTTTATTTCCGGCGCTTGGCGAGCTCGCGCATATCAATATGCCTATCAAACTCATCTACAATCTCCACGCCCACAATCTCCTCAATAATATCTTCCACGGAAATAAGTCCTACCAAGGCATCCTCATTATTTAACACAATAAACAAGTGATGCCGGGTTTTAATAAAAGCATTTAACACATCGTCCAGTTTAGACGACGCGTGTACACCATAGACTGTTTTATCTACAAACGCCTTGACTGTCTTGCCCGTAAGTTTACGACCCAATAAATCTTTTACGTACAAAATTCCCAAAATATCCTTACTGCCTTCACTGTACACCGGGTAACGAGAATGTCCGGCTTCGCGCAACTGTTTTAAAAACGCCGGCGTCAGAGGTTGATTCTCCTCCAAGAGCATCACAACCGCACGCGGCGTCATCACATCGCCAACCATCTTATTGGAATACGTCAACGCTCCTTTTATAATTCTCTCTTCATCCGCATCAATATCACTCTGGTGAGAATCTTCATGTTCTTCTATCACTTTCAGGAGTTCATGACGAGAATAAACAGACGGCAACTCCTCCCCCAAAATTTTGTCTAATCCCCATGCAATCGGCCCTGCGACCGGGTAAAAAAGGACAAACAGGATTCTTACAATCCATGCCGTTCTTGCGCCAAATGCCATCGCGTAGCGTGAAATGATCGCCTGTGGAAGAATCTCTCCGAACAAAAAAATAAGACCCGTTGCGAGCACGCTCGCCAAAACGCCACTTGCGATGGATCCAAGAAAAATCGCCAAGATCGCATTCACCGCCACATTTCCAAGGAGAAGCGTTGTGAGCAACAAATTCCCACGTACACGCAACGGGAGAACAATACGGGCTCGCGCATCTTTCAACGCTGCCTTGCGCTTTAAATCGTGAACATCCAAACTCATCAACCCAAGCGTCAATCCGGAAAACAAAGCAGAACAAGCCAGCAACAAGAGGGCAATCACGTACACCATATTACACGCGCAGGTAACGATTCAATGCGAGTGACGATGCAATAATAGAGAGGATCGCCAAAGCCAAAAACTGACCGCCAAAAATCCAATAGGCGTTTTGCAGATAATAGGAAGAGAGTCCAATATTCTGCTGCTCAAAAAATTGAGCAAGCTGTGGCTCCATCGCTGTCGCCGTTGGATACACAATCGCAATAGTCATCGCTGTTGCCACAAAGCTAAAAAGAATCCCCTCAATAATAAACGGAAGACGCACAAAGTTATTGCTTGCCCCAACAAGCTTCATAATGCCAATCTCCTCCCGATGCGTGTAGATAGAAACACGGATGGAATTGAGTACGATCAGCACAGCAATCAATGCAAAGATCCCGGCAAGAATGAGCGCAAAAAATTGTACGCGCTGGGTAAAGGCATCAATGCGTTGAATCACCCGTTCATGATCCGAAAAATCTTGACTCTCAATAGCACTGCCAAACGTTGGATTTTTGAGAGCTTCTAAAATAAACGCAAAGTCGTCCGTATTGCGAGCGGAAATAATGAGCTCGCCTCCAAACGGGTTCTGCCCCACCACCTCCAGCGCCTGCAAAATACGTTCATCGTATCGGTGACGCTCGGAAAATCGTCTCAATGCTTCTTCACCACTCACGTACTCCACACCGGAGACCTGCGACAAGCTCGCTAAGTAGTCCTGCGCACCAAACAGAATATCTTCCGAGGTTCCTTTTTTAAAATAAACAGAAATATCTATCTGATCCTCTATACTTTGAATCGCCGCGTCTGTAAGAACATGCAACGTAATCAAAATATTGATCGTGGTAAGCGTTAAAACAAACACCAACACCGTGGCAAGAGAAAGCCAGATGTTGCGCCAGATGTTTTGCAAGGCAAACTTGGTTGTTCTGTGGAGCGTTCTCATGCCAATGTGTAATTACCAACATGATCTCTTACCACCGTTCCATCCTTCAGCGTAATCACACGCCCTTTTAGGTGGTTCACAATCGTTTTGTCGTGCGTGACCAAAACAACCGTCGTCCCAAAGTTATTGATCTTCCTTAAGAGATCAATAATCTCATGGGCAGTAATCGTGTCCAGGTTTCCTGTTGGCTCATCGGCCACCAAAACTTTTGGCCTATGAACCAACGCTCGTGCGATGGCAACTCGTTGTTGCTCACCTCCGGACATTTGATGTGGGTATCGTCGTTCTTTCCCTTCCAATCCCACGATACGCATCACCTGTGGAACAACTTCGCGAACACGCCTTCGTGCGTCCCCTGCAACCTCAAGTGCAAACGCAATATTTTCGGCGGCCGTTTTTTTGGGCAACAACTTAAAATCCTGATACACCACGCCTATTTGCCTTCGAAGAAATGGTACTTGGGCGGATTTAATGGTAGAAATATCCCAGCCACCAATAACGATCTTGCCCTTACTTGGCCGCTCCTCGGCAATCAAAAGCCGTAAAAGGGTCGTTTTTCCGGTTCCACTTTGCCCAACAATGGAAACAAACTCACCCGGTTCAATATGCAAATTCACGCCATGCAGCGCATGGACATTGGAATCATAGGATTTGCTAACATTGTGGAGTTTGATCATACCCTTGATTTTTTTGAGCCACTTGCTACAATCTATGCCGCTAGTATAACACAGCAGGGGCGTAGCTCCGTGTACGATTCTTCCCCAATTTTCCCCCACAGAATCCATCTTGCCACTGTAGCTCAGCTGGTAGAGCAATGCCTTCGTAAGGCAGAGGTCAGCGGTTCGACTCCGCTCAGTGGCTCCAGATTACAAAAGCGATCTACACAATAGGTCGTTTTCTGTTACAGTTGAATATAGTACGTAATAGTGGCCATGCCTAAACGCTCGTTTAATACGTCATACACGTCTCGCTTGGCAACCGATAATTCCTGCGCATTCACAGAAAAGTCCCCATCCACCGCCTGTTGTTCCAATACGCGATAAAAGAGAAAACGATCTTCCAGTTCTATGATCGGTGTCAACTCCCCTTTCTTTGTCGCCTGCAATGCCATTTGTGCCTCTTGAGGATATTCCTTTATGGGTCGCAGTCCGAGCTCTCCCCCATCGAAGGCGGATAGGCTCCCACTCACCTGTGTTGCCAACTCGGTAAATTGATCCGGACTCCGCGTGAGCTCTTGGTGCATCTCCTCAATCATCGCGCGTGGGGTTTCTTGTACTTGTTCTGACCATAAAATCACCGCATCCAATGCATGCACTTGCGCTAACGGCTCAATAACAAATCGTTCAAACTCCTCCGGTGTCCATCTAAATTGCTCATACAGCGCCTCCTCGTAACGAGCTTCGTTTTCATACTGATCAAAAAACATTTGCTGCACGTACGACGTATTCTCCTGGCTCACCCTTACCTCTAATTCTTTCGCAAGATCTGAAAGGAGCACTTCTTGTATTAACCGATCAGCGACCCGCTCACGTAAAATCGTCATTGTTGATTCATCCAGGGTGCCTTGTTGTTGATAGAGCTCTGTCCACCCATCTACCATTGATTGATACGTTTGAAAAGAAATACGTGTTGTATTAACACGAATGGCCGGAATCGGCACGACCCTTCCAAACATATTCAGGAGCTTATCGCCAGCCGGAATCTGGTAGAGAGAGATCATAAACACACCCAATAACAGACAAATTCCCAAAAGGAAAATCAAAAAACGACCGCCCCAGAACAAGGCACGACGCACCGGAAGTTGACGAGAAGCGTACAGGTGCTCGGGTAAAGGCTCCGGACCCACGCGCTCAACTCGTTTTTTTCTGGCCATACATCTCCGGATCAAAAAAATACCAAACCCATTGCTGCAAACGAGAATCCTCCTGAACAATCACTGTCTCTTGTTGTGCTCCTTCGTCCCCGCCAATGAGTTCGCCCCCTATAAAGACCTGTGTTTCACCGGGACGCTGCAGCCCAAACTTTTCCCGTGCCTCTTTTTCTAAAAAAGATTCGGTCAGGAGATACTCTTCATAAGAATTGAGGGATCGGTTGCGCTCTTCCAAAGACTGCTTCTCCTGCTCCAACAAGGCGATTTCTTTTTGAATAGACGTATTACGAACAAATTCGCGGCCAAAACTCAATGCAAGAAGCAAGAGCAAAGCAATGTTGACAATAAAAAAGAACCGATACTGTAAGATGCGTCGTAGAGCTTGTAATGGTTGCCGTTTCATGAGGTGGGAGGATCAAGATGAACTCGTTCAAACGTTGTCCTTTTTAATGAAGGTGCATTGCGTGTTGCGCCCGTCAGCTCCTCTATAATAGCGTGTAATACCTCCGGACGTCGAATCCGCTCAAAATACATGGAAGGAACCACACCTCTGAACAAGACACGAACAGATCCCAAAGAAAGAAGTGGTTTTAAAAAACCCTGCCTACGGTGAGCAACATCTTGAATCGTATGCAACGGAGCGCTGTTGACACGTCGATCAATAGGTCCCAGTTGTCGCAAAGCATAAATACGTTCGTTTGTCAGAACACAGATGGTCCCTCTCCAACGGATCGTGGTTCGCACAATAAAACTCATTCCCAAACCAACAAAAAAAACAAGCGGTATCAGACCGGCATAGCCGAAAGCCAAAAAGGGAAAAAAGAAAAAAAATGGTGCGATCGTCAATACAACTCCGAGGCACAACCACGGAAGTTGCGGCAGCAACGATTCGTGCTCAACGTGGAGGATTTGTTCGTTCTCTTTAAGCGGTATGTTCCGCATAGGCTATTGCTTTACGCACGGCGTCTCGATCATCCCATGGAATCTTTCGGCCCTGTGCCACCGCCATAACAGGTTCAGAACCTTTGCCGGTAATCAACACAACGTCTCCCGAACGGGCCGCATCAATTGCTTGTTGAATCGCCTCCTGCCGGTCTAACAAACAAAAGATGTTCTTCCCCTCTACCATTCCGCCGTCGATGGCCCCTTGAGCAACGTCACGAATAATCTGCAGTGGATCATCATCATAAGGGTCCTCGTTTGTAACAATCACAATCGTATCTTTTTTGCTTGCGAGCGCTCCAATCTGTGCACGACGTGCCACATCCCTTCCACCGCCAGCAGACCCCGTAACGTGAATAATTCGTTTTGGATGTAGGAGTGAAACCGCCTCATATAATGCTATGAGTGCGTATGGTTCCGGTGCATAATCTACAATAATGTCAGCTCCTTTGTAGGAAAATCGCTCCAACCTCCCCGGAATCGGATGTACGTTCTCGGCAGCCGCAAGAACATCTGAAAGCGAAAATCCCAAAGAGGTCACGGTCGTAATCGCCGCAAGAACGTTTTCAAAATAATACGCGCCAAGAAGCGGGATAGAGACCTCTCCCCCACGAATGCGTGCTCGTGTCCCTGTACGCGTATGGGTAATCTCACTCGCTTCAATCATGTCATCCACGCGTACATCAAACACGTCTCTGTCCGCTCGTGCAAATCCAACCACGCGATCCACGTTCACGGCAGCCATTTCTTTGGCATGCGCATCGTTTAAATTCACGACAACGCATTTAGGTATTCGCTTTCCCTTGAGAATCTTCTGTGCAGAAACGGCAACAGCCTCAAAGAGTCTTTGTTTTGCCGTTTTATAGTTTTCAAATCCACCGTGTGCCTCCAAGTGTTCCGGTGTGAGATTCGTAAAAACGGCTGTATCAAATTGAATTCCTACATGCCGAAACTGTTCAATACCTTGTGAGGACACTTCCACAATCACATACCTACAATGCGCTTTCCACATCCGATGGAGCATCTGCTGCGTTTGTGTGCGCCCAAGCATCGTCATTTTTTGCTTGTTCACCAACACCTGATCGGCAACACGAAAAGAATCCGTTGTTGTCCACCCAACCGTTTCTCCCAACTCTATGAGAAGCTGGCCAATGAGTTGAGTTGTACTCGATTTCCCATTGGTTCCCGTTACACCAATCACCTGCATCCGCTTTGAAGGATAGCAATACAAAACCGCCGCTCCCTGTGCCAAAAGGTAATGGTATGGTCGCAACCACGATGCCGGAACAACTTTTTTGATTCTATGCAACATGCGTACGTTTTTTAATCAGCAGATATCCTTCTTTGCCAACCTCAATGGCAATCAGTTTTACAACGGCAAGCAATCCTACCAACCCCCAATCGGAAGCAGAAAGTCCTATTGTTCGGAAGAGATCCTGCAACCAAGGCACATACACCACGGCCACCTGTGTAAGCAGGCCGATCAGCACAGCACCTACTAACCATCGGTTTGTAAAAGGATTCATACGGAAGAGGGATCGTCGTAGGCTCCGAACAGCAAACACATACAAGAGTGAGTCCACCGCCAACGCCGTAAAGATAATCGTCCGCAAATGATCCGTTTGGACTCCCTTTGCGTGGAGAAAAAGATACAGAGCCAATAATCCAATATCCGTCAAGACTCCGATAAGGAAGATTAACACTTTCATCTCTGTATTGACAACCGGTGTGTCTCGCCTGCGCGGAGGGCGTTGCATCACATCCGGTTCTGCTCGCTCCATGGTTAAAGCCAAATACGGAAGGCCGTCGGTCACTAAATTGATCCACAAAATTTGTACGGCCAAAATTGGTAACGGCAAACCGAGCAAAATGGTGCCGCTAATCAAAATAACCTCACTAAAACTATCTGCAACAAGATACACAATCACTTTCCGCATATTGTCAAAAATCACACGTCCCTCGTACACCGCAGCCGTGATGGAAGAAAGGTCATTATTGAGCAAAACCATATCCGAGGTCTCTTTGGCCACATCTGTGCCGGAGCCGACCGAGACACCAATATCGGCAGCTTTCATTGCGGCTGCATCATTCACACCGTCCCCCACCATCGCCACCACTTCTCCACGTGCACGCCAAGCCTGAATAATCCGCAATTTATGCTGCGGCTCCACGCGCGCATAAATAGAGATACCAATAACGCGCTCTTTGAGTTCATTGTCACTCATCTTATCCAGATCCGTTCCCAACACCACACCGTCATCCAACAAGGTCATCCCTGCATCATGCGCCACCACCACAGCCGTCTCCGGGTGATCTCCGGTAATCAATACCACTCGAACACCTGCCTCACGCAATGTACGGATACTCCCACGGGTACTCGGACGCAAGACATCCGAAATACCAATCAGCCCCTGACACATCAATTCCGTTGGAAGTTCTGTTACCATCTCCTCTTGCGACTTCTTGGCCACCGCAAGCACGCGTA
>DOMJ01000048.1 GCA_003509895.1 Candidatus Uhrbacteria bacterium
TTAGACGATCCCCGAATGTTTCTTAAACACTTGGAACGCCAAGATTGTGCCACATAAATGTGCCTGTGTCAATCAACAGATGGGGAGGTTGACGTTCGTCTTTTGTTTGGGTAGTATGTCCTAGAATCTTTTCTGACCCCCCTAGTACCCCTAAGTACTGGGCGTTTTGTGTGTTTATGAAATTTCAACTCCATTCCGATTATTTACCGGCCGGCGACCAGCCAAACGCGATTGAGTCTCTCGTGGCGGGTTTAAATAACCAAATGCACGAGCAGACCCTACTCGGTGTTACCGGTTCCGGAAAAACGTTTACCATGGCCAACGTGATTGAGCATACGCAGCGTCCAACACTTGTGGTGGCTCATAATAAAACATTAGCGGCACAACTGTGTGCCGAGTTTCGCCAGTTTTTTCCGGAAAACGTGGTGGAATACTTTGTTTCCTATTACGATTATTACCAACCGGAGGCATACATGCCGCGTACGGATACCTACATTGAGAAGGAGGCGCAGATTAACGATGAAATAGACCGACTCCGCCATGCGGCAACACAAGCGCTCCTTACACGTCGGGACGTTATTATTGTGGCATCCGTGTCATGCATTTACTCGTTGGGATCGCCGGAGGAATACCAGGCAAACGTGTTGCAGATACCGCTCCACAGCAACATGACGCGAGAACTCATTATGCACGAGCTGCTGTCTATGCAGTTTGAGCGCACGAGCGGCGACTTGGCTCGTGGTCATTTTCGCGTGCATGGTGAGGTGATGGAGATCATGCCCATTAACCTCGAGGTGATTTATCGATTAGAGTTTGAAAATGGTCAACTCCTTAAAATGAGTGAGCTGGATGCCCTTACACGGAGGCACATGAGGGACTCAGAAGAACTCTGGTTGTTTCCGGCACGACATTACATGACGGCGCCAAGCGTGCTCAAAAAAGCTGTCAAAGGCATTCGCGCAGAGATGACCGCTCGCGTCACGGAGTTGGAGACACAGGGAAAGATGTTGGAGGCCGAGCGATTAAAACGTCGCACGATTTATGATCTTTCCATGATTGAACAAACGGGATTTTGCAGTGGCATAGAAAATTATTCTCGTTGGTTTGATGGACGTAAACCCGGCGAGCCACCGTTTACGCTTCTTGATTTTTTCCCGGAAGATTTTTTGACGATCATAGATGAATCGCACGTCACACTTCCACAGGTCCGTGGAATGCTCGCGGGGGATCAAGCTCGTAAACAAAACCTGGTAGAACATGGATTTAGATTACCGAGTGCGGTGGATAATCGACCGTTGAGTTATGCGGAATTTGACAAGCGAATCGGGCAGCGCGTATATGTGTCGGCCACCCCGGGAGAAATAGAACTCAATCAAAGCGATCAAATTGTGGAACAGATTATCCGCCCAACGGGACTCATTGATCCGGAAATTCTTGTTCTGCCTGTGTCGGGAACGAAGGGCACACCGGGACAAGTAGATGATCTGATTCCGCGTATTCAAGAACGCATTGCCTTTGGGGATCGCGTACTGGTTACCACGCTTACCAAAAAGATGTCCGAGGATCTTACGGAGTACCTTACGGATGAGGGGGTAAAGGTGGCGTATTTGCACAGTGATATTAAAACCATGGACCGCGTGGAGGTTCTCTCCAAGTTCAGAAATGGTGTGGTGGATGTCATTGTGGGCGTCAACTTACTGCGGGAAGGGCTGGATTTACCGGAGGTGTCGCTTGTGGCAATCTTAGATGCAGACAAGGAAGGTTTTTTGCGATCTGAGATGGCGCTCATTCAAACTATGGGGCGGGCGGCGCGTAACGTGCGTGGGCAGGTGGTTTTGTACGCAGATAAAATGACCGGATCCTTAAACCGCGCAATTGCCGAAACAAACCGCAGACGAACCATCCAAACGGCGTATAACAAAAAACACAAGATTACCCCGCGGAGCACGACGCGTGACTTGTCGGACATTCGTGGATTGTTTGGTGGTGTACCGGAAGATGTAGATGTGTCGGACGTATTGAACATAGAATTGATTGCCGAGCCGCATGAAATAAAAGCCGTGATACAAGAGAAAAAGTATGCCATGGGCAAGGCGGCGCAGGATTTGGACTTTGAGACAGCCGCCTTGTTGCGGGATGAAATCACGGTGTTAGAAAAGGAGGTGAAGGAAAAGGAAAAAAAGAGAAAAAAATGAGACCCCCAGGCGGAGGTCAATCAGTCGTGTTGTACGGGCGAGCAGTCGTGCTCTACTCGGCGGTTCAGTGCTTGGAAGAATTGAAGTGACAGCACGTGATCCGTCGGCTCGCCGCTGTAGTTGTTGCCCTGTTTCCGACTATTGAGGGCCATATGGAACAAACCGACACGTATGCCGATTCGGATGGCCGTTAATAACCTTGGTGGAAACCTGGATGCACTCGCCTCTCTATTCACCCAGAGGTCCCGGTACTGGTAGACGATGTGGCCGCACGTTCCCATCACCATGTAGTACTCATAGACATAGGCGCTTGCTCCGGGACGGCCTTCTAGACGTGTTACCTGTGCGAGACCGGCGGAACACTCCATACTCGGTTCTTGAACCTGTCCACCTACGTCTCTATAGACCCTGGTGTCTCTGGGATGATGGATAAATCGGTCGGCAAGACCCAGTGGGTCATAGTCGCTTCCGGGTAGGGGCATCCAATCTGGTCGCCACGTGGGAACCTCCTGTGGTCCCGGAAACGATGGAGCATCACAGCCGCCATACCCTAACCAGTAGATCAGGAATTCGTCCATCCATGGTTTGAAGCCGAGATCGATCGACGGACACTCGGGGAAGACCTTCTGTACAAAAGGAACTATGGATTCAATCGCAGCCATAGACCCCTCCTTTCGCTCGTATCTTAACAAATTTTGGGGAGCACATAAAAATGGTGCGTCAACGGTGGCTCCCTGTGGATAATCTGTCATCTATTTATGCAAGAACATATTCGAATAAAAGGGGCGCGGGAACATAACCTCAAAGATATTAGTTTAGAGCTCCCACGCAACAAAATGATCTGTATTACGGGGCTTTCTGGCTCTGGAAAGTCGAGTTTGGCGTTTGATACCATTTTTGCCGAGGGGCAACGCCGGTACGTTGAGTCTTTGTCTGCCTATGCGCGGCAGTTTTTGGGTCAATTACAAAAACCGGATGTGGACGAGATAGAAGGATTGAGCCCGGCCATCTCTATAGATCAAAAAGCCCATTCCAGAAACCCACGCTCTACGGTGGCAACCATTACGGAGGTGTACGACTATTTGCGTGTGTTATACGCCCGCATTGGGCAACCGCATTGTGTGGTGTGTCAAAAACCGATTCAAAAATTAACCGTCGATGAAATGGTCGACGTAATTATAGATGAGGCCAAGGGAGAGAAGGTTATTTTGTTAGGACCGGCGGTTCGGGGCAGAAAAGGAGAGTACTATCAACTCCTCTACGATTTGTACAACAGTGGTTTTGCTAAAGTGCGCGTGGATGGAAAAATTCACAACTTGTCTGAGCAGATTACGCTTTCTCGTTACGGAAAGCATACGATTGAAGTAGTCGTGGACACGCTAACGGCGGCAGAAATGACAACCGTCTCTAAAGAAACACGTCAACGGCTTTCCGAGGGTATTGAAACATGTTTGGAATACGGAAAAGATGTGATGACGGTGTTGTTCGGCGGCAAACGCGAACGGTTGCTCTCCTCTAAGTTTAGCTGCCCGGATGACGAGTTCTCCTTCCCGGAGATCGAGCCGCGTTTGTTTAGTTTTAACTCGCCGTATGGGGCGTGTCCTGGGTGTGATGGATTGGGTACGGAGTCTCTCTTTTCTGAGAGCGTGTGCCCGGTGTGTAACGGGAAGCGATTGCGACCAGAAGGGTTGCATGTTTGGGTAGGAGGAAAAAGTATCGTGGAGGTGACGCGCATGAACATAGACGACGCGCAGGCGTTTTTGTCCAAGGTCACGTTAGATAAAAAGTCCGCCAAGATCGCCGAGAACATTTTGCGTGAGATCAACAACCGGCTGCAGTTTATGTTAAACGTGGGGATTGAATACCTCACATTGGATCGTCGTGCGGGAACCCTGTCCGGCGGTGAGGCGCAGCGCATTCGTTTGGCGTCGCAAATTGGATCGCGTTTGGTGGGTGCAATGTATGTGTTAGATGAACCGACTATCGGATTGCACCAACGGGACAACGACAAACTTATTGCCACGTTGCAGGAACTTCGAGACATTGGCAACACGATTATTGTGGTTGAGCATGATGAGGATACGATTTTGGCGGCCGATTGGATGGTGGAGTTGGGGCCGGGTGCCGGCATTCATGGAGGAGAGTTGATTGTCTCGGCGGAGATGGCGGAGGCGATTGATCACCCAACGTCTTTAACGGCCGCGTACTTGCGCGGTGATGTAGAGATTCCTGTGCCCGATGAGCGTAGGGCGATTGGGCGAGACGTGATTAAGATTCGCGGAGCTTCTGCCAACAATTTAAAAAACATTGACGTAGATATTCCTCTGCGACGCTTTGTTTGTGTGACAGGTGTGTCGGGATCGGGAAAATCCACATTGGTGGAGGATGTGATGTACAAACACCTCGCAAAAAAGTTGCAGGGAACGGGTGGTCGTCCCGGTAAAGCGACCGCCGTGCTCGGAACGGAATATTTGGATCGCATTGAGATGATCGATCAATCTCCGATTGGACGAACGCCACGATCAAACCCCGCAACGTACACAGGTGCCTGGACGCCAATCCGTGAACTGCTTGCAAGCGTAGAAGAAGCACGGTACCGAGGTTACAAGCCGGGACGATTTAGTTTTAATACGCCGGGGGGACGATGCGAAAACTGCCAAGGAAATGGGCAAATTGGCATTGAGATGCACTTTTTACCAACCGTGTATGTGCCGTGCGATGTGTGTCACGGCAAACGATTTGACAGAGAAACCTTGGAAGTGGAATGGAACGGCAAGAACGTGCAGCAGATATTAGGGTTAACGATAGATGAAGGGGTGGAGTTTTTTAAGGAGGTTCCGATTGTGCACGATCGTATGTTGGGAATGCAGAGCGTTGGATTGGGGTATTTAACCATCGGTCAACCGGCAACCACGCTCTCTGGCGGAGAGGCACAACGCGTAAAATTAGCAAAAGAATTATCTAAGCGACACTTGGGTCGCGTGATGTATGTGTTTGATGAACCGACCACCGGATTGCACTTTGAGGACATTAAGCAGTTGTTGGAAGTGATGCATCGACTTGTAGAGAAGGGCAACACCGTTGTGGTGATTGAGCATAACTTGGATGTGATTAAGACGGCGGATTGGGTGATTGATTTGGGGCCTGAAGGCGGATACAGAGGAGGAACGCTTTTGGCGGAGGGCACGCCGGAGGAAATCGCGCGCATGCCGCGATCCTACACGGGACAGTACCTCAAAAAGACCCTTAAAAAACACGCAAAGGGATAGGGGTTGGATTGTGGATCTGACGGTTGTTTGATAAACTTTCTTTGTATGGAAAAGCACATCGAGGAAAACATGCTCATGTTATTGGTGAATATCAATGAGAAAGTCGAAAAACACGACACTGACTTGGCGTATCTAAAAGAATCGCATGACAGAACCTTCCGTCGAATTGATGATTTTCTGTCGACACTTGGTCGGCATGAGGCGGAGATTGCGGCCCTTCGTTCATCACGAGAACGCATGGAGGATCGATTAACAAAGATAGAGGCCGTTGTAGGTATCGTGTAGGAATAGAGGCAAAGCAGTCCGTAAGGGCTGTTTTGTGTTTGCTCTCCTGTGGTAGACTTTTGTTTATGAACAAAGATCGATATAGCGGGTTAGCTAAGGCATACTCTTCTCAACTACTCATTGAATGGCAAGACGGGAAGGAGGTGATTGTAAAGCAGGTCGAACCTCAAGAGCGCGAGAGTGAGTTGTATTTTCAGGCGCAGTTGCAGTCGTTGGGATTATCAGCGATGGAAATGTATTCGGATCCACGAGGGTTGATCATTCTGTTTATCCCAGACGCACAGACATTAGGGGACAAGGAGACTCCTGAGCTCTATGAGCGTCTTGGTCACACGTTGCGTCTTTTGCACGCGAGAGAGTTTGACCGTTGTTTTTTTATTGATGCTTCTGGGAATGAGCAAGAATATCCGTGGGCGGATTTTGTTCAGCACACGCTTGCTGCGGGAAGGGATCGACAAAACAAGATGCAAGGATTGTCTACGGACACGGTAGAACGCATCACCGGAAAGCTTGGATTAGAGCAGCTTTCTTGTATAGGAACGCCAAGGTTGCTCCATGGTGATTTACACGCAAACAACGTGTTGATCCACCAGGATGACCTGTATGTATTTGATAAAGCAGACCAGATGATGGCGGGTGATCCAATGTATGATATGGCTTTATTCGCGATCACCTTACCGGGGGCACTGTATGGAGTTGGAAATGAGGTGGAGAGAGACAAAAAATTCCTTGATGCATTGATACGTGGGTATGGATTCGATTTCTCTGCTGACCGTGGACGTTTGGATGCCTATGTTCTTTTGCGTGCATTGGAGCGATGTCCAAATCCATTTGAACCAGAAATACCAGAAATTGTAGATCGTATTTTGATATCGTTATAAACAAGGCCGCTTGATAGTAAATGACCCTCGCCCGGATTGACGTAAGCGGGTGTTTTTGGTAGAAATTGGGTCTCCGCGGACGCGTAGGAGCCGGTTCTGTACATCACTATACGTATGGCGATTTTATCTACGATCAAGATCAAAAACGGAGAACTTCCGGACGAACCGGGTGTGTATTTGTATTATAACGTGGCAGAGAAACTCTTGTATGTGGGAAAAGCAACGAGCCTAAAAAAACGTGTAACATCCTATTTCAGCTCCAAGTATCAACACGCTGATGACGTATATGCGCGACGTATCAGTAAAATGGTGAGCGAGATTGCAACGATCGACTATGTAGAAACACCTACGGTGATTGAGGCGTTGGTCTTGGAGGCAAACTATATCCGTGCCAAACAACCGTATTACAACGTGCTTTTACAAGACGATCGTAGCTTTTTGTTCCTGGTGTTTACCAATGAAGACTATCCAAAACCGGTGCTCAAACGCGGTCTTGAACTTGCACGCGAGGGAATCAACCCATTCATGACGGCGCAGGAGATAGATGCTGTGGCGGGAGATAAATATCTGGCGGTCTATGGGCCGTTTACTTCGCCAGGCGCATTGCGAAAAGCGTTAGAGTTGTTGCGAAAGATTTTCCCGTGGTCCGAATGTGAGCCTCCAAGTAAAACAGGAAAAAACCGACCGTGTTTTTATGCGCATATTAAATTGTGTCCCGGTGTGTGTACGGGCATGGTGACAAGGGCAGAGTATAAAAAGACGATTCGTGGACTGATGCGTTTTTTTGATGGGAAAAAGATGTCCGTAATCCATCAACTAGAAAAACAGATGAAGGCCGCGGCGCACACACTGGCCTTTGAACAAGCCGGTGAACTTAAGCGACGGATCTTTGAGTTACAACACATTCGCGACATTGCGGTACTCACGCGTGATTTCTCGCCGCTCCCGTACGAGAACCCTGACAAAGACTTTGTAAACGCGCTTGGTCGCGTGGAGGCGTACGATATTTCCAATACGGCGGGCACACATTCCGTAGGGAGTATGGTTGTGTTTGAGTCGGGACAGCCGGAGAAATCAAAATATCGTCAGTTTAAAATTAAAACGGTAGAAGGCCCAAATGACGTTGCCTCCTTGCAAGAGGTGATTTTGCGCAGACTCAAACGGGCAGAGACATCGCCAAAGGCTTGGCCGTTGCCGGATGTGATGGTAATTGATGGGGGAAAGCCGCAAGTAAATGCCGTGCAAGCGATTTTGGATCAAGAGCAAGTGCGCGTGCCGATTGTAGGCCTCTCCAAGGGAGCGGACAGAAAAAAAGATGAACTCATTTACAATCAGAGCGACACATTTCTCGCACGTGTGGTGCAAGCGCAGAAGCCGCTGTTTCAAAAAGCCAGAGACGAGGCGCATAGATTCGCACAACGGTATCACAAACAGTTACGCGGTAAGGTGATGAAGGGAGGGGCTTGAGTCTAAACCACCGAGGTATGGTTATCGGTGGTTTTTTGTTGGAACAAGAGGTTACCGGCAGCTTATCCACAGTGTGTGTGTATAAGCACTGCTTTGTTCGCTTTTTGTTTCAATAGACGAAGGGTGGCGTGGTGGGTAGTATTGGTTCTGAAGGGTGCAAAGTGGTGAGTGGTGGGGAGGAGACGATAGGCAATTCTCTTCCTCACGCCGCCTTAGATGTGCTCGGTTTTTTGCAAACCGGACATTGTGAGAGAAGAGCGATGGCAACTGGTGCCATCTTTAACCTGTGGTAGCCCTAAACGTCCATGTTTCTTGGTGAATATAATCATGCGTTGGATGAAAAAGGTCGGTTGGCCATCCCGGTAAAGTTTCGTGCTGCGCTGCGTAAAGGAGCAGTCGTTACACGCGGTTTGGACAACTCCCTTGTTATCTACGCCATGGAAGAGTGGAAGGTTCTTGCAACCAAGCTTGCAAATCTTCCTATTTCACAGCAAAACTCTCGTGCGTTCGCCCGGCTCATGCTTGCGGGTGCAATGGACGTGAGTGTAGATAAACAAGGACGGTTTGGTATCCCGGAGTATCTTCGCCAATACGCAGGTATGAAGAAGAATGTGGTCGTGGCCGGTTTGTATAATCGCCTCGAGCTTTGGGATGCGTCCACGTGGGAAGCGTATAAGAAAAAAACAGAGTCTGCATCATCGGCAATCGCCGAGCAGCTCGGTGAACTTGGTATCTAGTGGTGTATGGAATCGTTCCACATTCCGGTTCTCAAGGAGGAGATACGCCATTGGCTACAACCGCACGCAGGAGGAGTGTACGTGGATGGGACATTGGGACACGGTGGCCACACCATGATGCTTTTGGAGGCAAGTGCTCCAACAGGCAGGGTGATTGGCATTGATCGCGATGCACGCAATATTGCAACCGCGCGCGAACGGATTGGAGAGACGGATCGCCTGAGTTTTGTACAGGATGATTACAGACACCTCAAACGGATTTTGGACGCACAGGGGATTGAACGCGTAGACGGAATCTTATTGGACGTTGGATTTAGCTCGGCACACGTAGATGACGCCGCACGCGGATTCAGCTTTCAGCAGGAAGGACCCCTCGATATGCGCTATGACACGGATCAAGGGCAGACAGCCGCAGAGGTTGTAAACACTTGGTCGGAGGAGCAGCTGACGCACGTATTCCTGATCTACGGAGAAGAAGATCGCGCGCGTGAAGTGGCAAAAGCCATTCTTGCGAGGCGACGAGAGCGACCCTTTTCTACCACGGTTGATCTTGCCGAGACGATTGCCGTTGCTCTTGGGAGACATGGGAAAATTCATCCCGCAACCCGTGTGTTTCAGGCATTGCGTATTGTGGTCAATGATGAATTGGGTGCTATAGAGACCGTACTTCCACAGGCGGTAGACGCCTTAAACGTGGGAGGTCGCCTCTGTGTGGTCTCATTTCATTCGCTGGAGGATCGCCTTGTAAAGCGGTTCCTAAAAGCGCGACCAGACGTGCAGATTCTGACCAAAAGACCGCTCACACCAAGCCCGCTAGAAATTGCAGGGAACCCGCGTTCACGAAGTGCAAAACTGCGTGTCGCACAAAAACTCGGACCGGACGAGATTGGAAAAAGCAAAAACAAATACAACACACATGACCGTTCTCTCAACAACAAAGCGCTCAATGCGCTTCCTACCGACCATTCCAACGTCCCTCACTCTGTGGAACCTCACGCTTAGTATTGTGGTGATTGTTTTAGGAGGTGCGTATGTGATGCAAGTGTCTCAATCCACGCAGCACGGATATACGATGCGTGATTTAGAGGATTCCGTACAAGAGTTGCAGGTGACCAATGAGCGGCTTACGACAGCCGTGGCAAGTGCAACGAGTCTTGGAACCGTTGCGGAGCGCATGCAGATTCTGGGTTTTGTTGATTCGCGAGAAGTGGTGTATCTGACGGGCGTTAATTCCGTTGCCGTGCGATAAGCGGTGTTTCAATTTTTGTTCATTTTGTGGATAGAGATTGAAATATCATGTTATGCATTGGTATTTCAAGAGTGATACGCGCACAAAACCTCCGGGGGACCGGAGGTTTTGGTTTGCTTTGTCACCCAGTTTTGGATACGGGGTATGTATGCATACATACGTGGCTCTACTCCTTTTCACGGATCATTGCTATCCTTAGTCCTGTAATTAATGAAATAGTTTTATAAAGAACATGTTTGGGCGATTGTTTGGATCTTCCGAAAGAGCAACGGGATAGGAGAAGAAGGAGAATAAGGAGGTTCCTGCGCGCATGCAACGATTTTTGAAACGTATGAAGCGTGTAGGTCTGTTGACGATGAGTATTTTGGGATTAGGTTCCGCCACGGCTCGTGAAGCGCATGCCGTGCAGTCTTTGGAGACGGCTCCTGTTTCGCAAAAAGCTGACAATGAATCAGATTGGTCCTTGGTTACAAATGAGGCGTTTCAATTGGATGAAACAGGGGCAATTGAGTTTCGTCCAAGCTTTGTTTTTGCTCCTCTGCAGGCAGAGCGTACGGTAGAAACGGAGTCGCTCCAATCGCTTTCTGCTAGATTAGATCTGCCGGTTGCTCTGCAGTTTGCCCAAGATCCTGCTGTTCTTGAAAAAATGACCGAGCAAAATCAAGAATATATGCGCATATATTTTGAGCAAGCTCTTGTGGATCAGTTTGCGGATAAGGTTCGGGGTCTCAATGTTTTGCCAGATGATCACGATCTCACCCACGGAAAAAGTGAAGACGTGCATGTAACCTCTGTGCGTATTATTGGTGGTGCCTCTCCTGAAGCACAAAACCCAGATAGTATAACGCCGGGAAACGTTGAGTGGGAGAATATAGAAACCGCGTGGGCTCGCGCGAGTACGCAGGCCCCGATCGTGATTGAGCAGCTCATGGCGCAAGGAATGACTCCGGAAGCACTTTCGCGAGTGTCTATTGAAG
>DOMJ01000053.1 GCA_003509895.1 Candidatus Uhrbacteria bacterium
CTACGTTCAAGGGGTCGGTACCGAGTGTCTGCGTTTCTACCTCATCTGTAACGCCGTCGTTATCGTCGTCAATGTCACACACATCGCCCACACCATCACCATCTGTATCTCGCTGATCCGTATTTGACGCGTTCTGACAATTATCTTGTGTGTCTAAAACACCATCCATATCTTGATCGGGAATCGGTTGAAACAACGTAGTTAACACACTATTGTTGGACAGAACCTGATCCACGGGCGTTGTACTTTCTATGCGGACGGCGATATTAAACGGCTGTGTTGGCACAATGTAGTCAACAAAAATTTCTTCATCAAAGCCGCCCATCGGTAAGGAAATAGCCTGTGAATTACCAATCTTGTTATCGGCGACATAAAAACCAACCGACCCCGTTGTGTCTACCTCTCCATAGTTTCGCAGGCGCGCGTACACGCGAATCGTCTGCCCTACATACACATCTTGTTGCGACAAATAAACACCTTGACCTGCAAACCCAATATCAACCGTCTCCGCAAAAACAGCAACAGGAAAAAAAGAAAAGGCAAGCGCACTAAACACGACGCGAAGAATCTTTTTTGTGGTCAAAATCATAAATCGCTGGCTTGCGAATTGGTCCTTTAAAAAGCATATACAGTTCACCGTAGAGAAATTTGATCGTGAGCTGTAATCGTCCCTCTTTTCTCCATCGTCGCATGGAAGTATAAACTGGGTGCGAAGTCAGTATACCAAATTCTCCAACCATTGAGCCAAGACGGGCATAGTGCATATCTTCTGCAAGCGTGATTGTTTCATCAAAGCCGCCTATTGCTTCATGAACAAACCGCTTTGCCAACATACATGTCCCAACAGCATGGGGCAGACGTCGTCCTAAAGCATGTACGTACATGTTGTAAACGCGATACGTAAGGACATCGAGCCAGCTTCCATCTGAAGGCAATATATCAATGGCGGCAACATCGAGCTGTTTGCGCAACAGTTCCGCAAGGATATCGCGTAAAAAGTGGTTTGAGGGCAAAACAGCATCCGCATCCATAAAGACAAACACATCTCCCCTTGCTGCTGCCGCACCAACATTGCGGCCTGTACCGGGGAGACCACCATCTACAATGATCGCACCCAAAGACGTTGCAATCTCTCGGGTGCGATCGGTAGAAAAAGCATCGGCCACAATCACCTCAAAACTTCTCATGGATTGTGCTCCAAGCTGTGTGAGCAAACGCTCTAAATTCGCCTCCTCGTTCTTGGCCGGTATGACGATGGAGACAAACATACCCTACTGAATTCTCTTTGGTGGAACGTCAACAATGTAAAACAGTCCGTCCACATTTCTCATCCTAAATTGAGTGGTACCTTTTTTAATCTGACAATCCACATCAACACAAACAGGGGTCTGGTTTCCTTCTGCATCCAAAAATGCCACCGTATGTGGAAAGAGGCCTGAGGTTGTTGCCACACCTTCTTCATCTATGGCGATAGACATACAGTAATGGTCTTCGCACAACGTTTGTAACTCCTCCGCAATTTCCGCTGTGGATTTATTTTCTGCAAAGCACGCACCTTCTATGCATCCTGCTTGTACGTAGGACGCCGCACGAGAATAAACTTTTTGATTTAACGCATCAAAGAAATCAATCAACTCGGCGGTTCCGTTTTCAGAGACGGCACGTTCCCCCGTAAACGGCTCGGACGTAGGCGACTGAAGGGAAAAAGCAAGCACAAGAATAAGCACGATCGCGGCCAAGGGTAAGAGGATTTTGATGTATTTCATATACGTGTATTATGAGAAAAGTATAGCCTATTTGCGTGTCAGTGCATAGAGAGCAACTCCACAGGCAACCGAGACATTGAGAGATGTTTTTGTGCCCTTCATAGGGATGTAAAGGCACCTGTCTGCAGAGGCAAGAACATGAGCGGGAAGACCGTCCGGTTCATTTCCAAACAAGACAACCGCCTGCTCCGGTACGTCTACCGCGTCCACAGATGGAAACGATGGGTCTGATTCAAAGGCCACAATCGTCTTTCCTTCCTGTTTTAAACGGGCAAGCAACGCCAGAATATCCGGTTCATGAGACCAAGGAATCACTTGGTCCGCACCCAGGGCTGTTTTGGTAATCTCCGGTCGTGGAGGAGTTGCCGTGTAGCCAGCAAGATATAGGTGTTGGATGCCAAATGCATCACAATTTCTAAAGCATGCCCCAATATTAAAGAGGCTACGAATGTTGTGTATGACGACTTCCATAGAACTGTGAGTAAACAGGATGGCAGCTGCCAGGTCAAGCTCCCTCCGATTGACGAGGGTCGTTCCCTTTACAAATCCTTTATTTTGGGCTAGTATGCGCACATGAAATCCGGATTTGTCACCCTTTTCGGTCGCTCAAACGTTGGCAAGTCTACCTTGTTGAATCGTTTGGTTGGAACCAAAGTGGCAATTACCTCGCCAAAACCGCAAACAACACGTCATCAGATCCAGGGCGTTGTCCATACGGAAGAGGGTCAAATTGTCTTTGTGGATACGCCGGGAATCTTTACCACGTCTAAGGACAACCTCACCAAGTACCTTAATAAGACGGCACAAAATGCGTTAAAGGACGTGGACATTGTGGTTCATGTGGTTGATCCAACGCGCCCAATTGGGCCGGAAGACAAGAAGATTTTTAGTATCATTCGTGAGCTCAAGCTTCCAAAAGTGCTTGTGATCAACAAGATCGATGTGTATCAGCCTCGCTATCTCGCTTCTTTTGAAGCGTTGGCCGACGAGTACGACACCGTGGTGCAGTTGTCCGCCAAAGATGGCCAGCACACAAAGGCGCTCGTTCATGCCCTCATTGAATTGCTCCCAGAAGGAGAACCACTTTACGAGCACGGACAGTTTACCAACCTCGACAATGAATTCTGGTTTGCGGAACTCATTCGAGAAAAGCTGTTTTTGCGACTTGGAGAAGAGGTCCCCTACTCTCTTACGGTAAAAGTGGATGAGATTACTCGTCGACCAGATAACACGCTCTACATTAAGGCGCGCATTATTACCAACGCGGATCGTTACAAAGGGATGATTGTTGGGAAAGGTGGCCGAGGGATTAAAGAAATCGGTCAATCTGCACGACGAGAGATAGAAAACGCGACAGACTCAAGTGTCTATCTCGACATGCAGGTCATTGTCAACGAACATTGGACCGAGGAATATAAATAACCCTACACCGTTTGGTGCGGGGTTATTTTGTGTAGATCTCCATTGAGAATAATCGGTTGCATGGCGAGCGTCTCATGGCTCATCTCGTCAAGTTGCATCCTGAACGAATTCATCTCTTGTGCTCTTGTGCAAACGTGAGGCTGTCACACATCACAATAACATATTACTCGTGCTTTCCAAGAAGCTTTCCGAGCTCAAGCATACGATCAAATTTTGGTGAATCCAGGAGCCGCTGAATTTTTGCTGCCGTGCCAAGCTTCATATGAAGAGGCACTTCTACATTTCCTACTGCTTCTCGAATAGCCGCTGGATCTCCATGATGCTCTACAAGCGCGCTAAAAATTTCTTTCGAAAACTTAAACTGAGGATCCTCTTCTAACCCCTTTTCTGCTCCGTAGATTGTTGCTTCCGCATTGAGTAGATTTCCCATCTCTTCCTCGACGGATTCGTTTATCTGATCGTATTCCTTTCGCATTACCTCCTCTTGAGCCTCAAGCGCCTTGTCTGCAGCCTCCATTGCCCCTGCTCCAACCTCTTGCTGTTCTGATGATGACATAGTTGTATCTATTAATTTTCAATTTTCTCGCCTGCGGCCCACTTACGGAGCGTCTCTTCGTCTGTTCCTCCACAAATCCATTGATCCGTGTCCGTGTTAAGAAAGAACGGTACGCCTGGGCATCGATTCTTATTCGCCTCGTTCATCTTTGTGGCATTTTCCTCATTATTCCACACCTCCAACTTTTCAATGGCCACGCCTTCTGAAATAAGTTTATCGATAATCGGCATCATTTCCACACAATGCGGACAGGTTTCCCCGTAAAATTCTCGTAAAGCCATACAATTACATTAGAAAGAGTAAGAGAACATACAAAAAGTATAGCATCTTGCCCAGCTCAAGAAAACACCGTACCATGGAGCCATGTCTTCTGGTCGATCACAACGTGCTTTACGCCTCTTTGCCGTACTTGTGGTTCCGTTTACGTTTTGGCAAATTCCAGACTGGTCTCCTCGACCCGTTTTTTTGGTCACTGACGCACAAGACGGCATGGCACACCTTCACAAAAGCGTTGATCTTGAACCCGGCCTCACTATTCCTGCACGCGGGACAATTCAAACGCAAACATCGCCTGCAACACTCACCTTTGAGGAGACGACATTGATCCTAGACAGTCGATCACAGGTTCAAATCAAAGCAATAACGTCTGATCGTATCCAGTTCTTTTCTACACGCGGGCACATCTGGATAACGCCTGACCGCCCGGTTACCTTTTGTACACGCGCCGTCTGCACATCAACATTCGAACCCTTTGAACTCTACTACTATACGCCCGGTGAGATCACAGAAGTTCGCACCTCTGGCGTGGCACAAGTCACATTTAATGAGACAACGTACCATCTTGTTGCGGGCGACAGAATCACCATCGACGAGCTCACACACACCGTTCGATCAACTACAGAGTAACCCACTCGCCAAAGCCTGGCGTAGACACGTCCGTTACACCTTTGGTTGCAAGATAGGTGGTAAACGCTTTTTGTGCGCCCTCATCTCCGTGTACCAGTTGCACGGTTTTTGGTTGTGCCGCCAACACCCAGTTTCCTAGTTTATTGTAATCTGCATGTCCACTGTAACTTTCAATCTTCATCACGCGCGCGCGGACCTTTACATTGTAATCAAAAATGTGCACGGGTGATTTTCCTTCGGCGATGTCATGTCCGAGAGTTCCCGGTGCCTGATACCCCGTAACAAGAAGTGTGTTGTTGGCGTCGTCCAAGTACCGAACAAGGTGATGTTGAATGCGACCCGCGTTCATCATGCCAGAACCGGCAATGATCACTTTTGGGTTTGGTGCGTCGTTGATTCGCTTAGATGCATCCACCGTGTCCGTAATCTGCAACTCTTTAAAAGCAAAGAAGTTGTTGTCGGCAAATCCTTCCGGAACATCAAATTGCATCATCTCTGTGTCCTGGCTGTATTTTTGAAACACCGCGATCGCTGTAATTGCCAACGGGCTATCCAAAAACACCTGACCCGGTACAAGACCCTCGTGCTCTATCAGCTCGTTCATTTCAAAAAGGATCTCCTGGGTTCGTTCGATCGAGAAAGCCGGAATCATCAGTACCCCCTTTTGATCAAAATTCTTTTGGATTTCTTCACGCAATTGGGTCTTGCGGTCTGCGTGCTCTGGATGGAGTCGATCTCCGTAGGTGGATTCGCATACGAGCAGATCAAGATTGGTCGGTAACGCCTCCGTGTCATGAAGCAACGGAGTGATTGTAGATCCTACATCCCCGCTGAACGCAATGCGCTTTCCTTCCAACTCCAACACAACAAAACTTGAACCCAGAATGTGTCCTGTGTCATAAAACGTAGCTATCACACCATCTACAACTTCAAAAGAAGATCGGTAAGAAACCTTCTCCCAATGTTTGTAGGCGGCCTCCAAGTCTTCTTCGCCATAGAGCTCTTCTACGCCACACTCCTCGGCATGAATCAACATAATGTGATGCGCGTCCTCTAAGTTGATCTGTCCGAGTTCTTTTGTTGGGCCCGTTGAGTAAATACGTGGCTTCCCTCCTTGATGGAACAAACGCGGGATACGACCTATGTGATCCAAATGCGCATGTGTTACAAGAAGTGCGTCAACGTTTTTTGGATCAAATCCAAATTCATCGTAATTCCGTTTATCACACATCCCGCCGCCCTGGTAATACCCGCAGTCGATCAAGAGTTGTTTGTCTCCTGTTTTAATCAAGAAACAAGAACCTGGCACTTGGCGTGCCGCACCAAAAAATCCTATTTGCATACTGTCTGCAGTATACAGGATTGAGCGTGAGGATGAAACGCATGTGGACCAAGAAAAAGTATCTCTTGTCGTTGTGTCATATCTGGCAATGACGATCAACCCTTCCCCCTCGACAAAAACCCTCTTTCATGCTAGTCTTGCGGCATTATGACGTTTGATTGGAAAAATCTTCCGCGCCCAATCATTGCTCTCTCGCCCATGGCAGACATGACGGACTCGGCTTTTTGCCAAACCATGAAGGAGGTCGGCTTCCCTATTTTATTTAGAGAGATGGTAAGTGCCGAAGCATTGGTACGCGAGAATGAAAAAACCATGGAGATGGTTGAGTTTGCGGAAGCCGAACGGCCGATTATCCAACAAATCTTTGGATCGGATCCGGACACCATGGCCGCCGCCGCAAAAATCGTAGAAGACGCTGTTCACCCGGAGGGCATAGACATCAACATGGGATGCCCCGTCTACAAAATAACCTCCAGCTTTAACGGTGCCGCCCTCATGAAGGACTCGGCGCTCGCCACAGAGATTATTCAAAAAATGAAGGCGGCTATTTGCTGTCCGCTTTCCGTAAAAATACGAGCCGGATGGGAGAACCCGGAAGAATGTATCGCCTTTGCCAAGGTTGTAGAGGCCGCCGGAGCGGATCTGATTACCGTGCACGGACGTACAAAAACACAAGGCTATGCCGGCTACTCCGACTGGAGTATTATAAAACGCGTAAAGGAGGCCGTAACAATTCCGGTGCTTGCAAACGGAGACATCTTTTCCCCGAAAGATGCACAACGCGCCTTGCACGTAACGGGTGCAGATGGAATACTGGTGGCTCGTGGCGCTCTTGGGAACCCGTGGATCTTTCCACAGATTGCCGAGCTTCTGGAAACGGGACGCATAACCACGCGTCCAACCGTACGTGAACATTTTGAACTTGTTCTTCGTCACGCCAAACGGCACATGGACCAGTATGGCGAACGAGGCCTGGTCACCTTTCGCAAACATCTGAGTTGGTACACAAAAGGAATGCAGGGCGCAAAGGAAATTCGCTCTTCTCTGGTGCGTATTCATACGTTGGATGAACTTACAAATCTCTTGCAACCCTTTTTGCAAGATAACAAACCCATGGAACTACAACGACTGGCTTCTCTCCAGCCAGAGTCTTATGACTAATCCCTTAGGGGATCTCACCTATGTCCACAATAAACAAGACAACTCGCTCCTGGCACGCTGGTAAAGATCTTGTTCTCTTTGTAGAGCGCATGCCGGAAGGCGCAGAGAAGATTATAAAGGCCCACGGTCGCACGCACGGTCGACATTTAAAAGTCGCCGTCATTTATGACTCCAGAAGTTCCTTATCAAAAGCCTACGTTGTAAAGCATAAGGATCTGTTTGACGAGCTTATTCCGTGCGACTTTTCTGATCACAAATTTATTACCAAGGCTTTGCAACCGTACTTGGACAGGCTTCTTGCGATCACGTGCCGATCCGAGGCTAATATGATGAAGTTTCGCCAGATTATTCCTCACGTTCCCTATCTACGAACACCAACCATGGATTCACTTTCCTGGTCCACAAACAAGCTCGCCATGCGCCGCCGTTTTGCCGCGTGGGACAAATCCATTACACCTGCTTACACGATTGTTCGGGACGGTGGGAAGGAAAGTATCAAAAAAATTAAGAAAAAGATTGGTTTTCCACTTGTCGTAAAACCAACAGGTCTCGCACAAAGTATTTTGGTCAGTTTGTGTTTTCACGAAGAAGAGCTGGAGGCCGCGCTCAGACGTACCTTCCGCACCGTAAATCGGATTTATCGTGAACGTGATAGCAAGGAGGAAGCGACCATCCTCGTTGAGCAATTTATTGAAGGAGACATGTACTCCGTAGACGCCTATGTGGACACGCGCGGACGTATTACGTTTTGCCCCATGGTTTGGATAAAAACCGGCCGCGCCATTGGCTTTGACGACTTCTTTGGTTACCAACAGATGACGCCAACACGCCTCACAAAGGAAAGTGTAACCGCCGCAGAAAAAGTCGCAACGGCATCCATTCGCGCACTGGGTCTGAGAAGTACAACGGCCCACATAGAAATGATTCGCGACGATAACTCCTGGAAAATTGTGGAAGTCGGTGCACGACCAGGAGGGTTTCGTGTGGAGCTCTACAAACTTTCCTATGGAATTGATCATATTCTAAACGATGTTTTGATCCGCATTCCGGAAAAGGTGAGTGTGTCACGACGAGTCAAGGGCACAACAGCCGCTATGAAGTTCTTTGCAAAAAAAGAGGGGAAACTCGTAAAAATCAAGGGTCTCAAAAAAGCGGAAAAGCTGAAATCGTTCTATGAGGTGACTGTCAACAAGGTTCCGGGAGACACTTGTAAGTTTGCCAAAAACGGAGGGACGAGCGTCTTTAACATTATCCTCTTTAACAAAGAGCGCTCCGAGCTCTTGGCGGATATCCGCAGACTCGAACAGATGATTGACATTCAAACGGTAAAGAAAACAGGAGCCTAGAAGAAAAAAATTCCTCATGCGATATGAGGAATTTTTGTTACTGCGATGTGGTGCGGGTTGCGGCAACGGGAAGCGTGGGACGATTTGGAGGCGCTCCGCCTGTCCGCACAATAATAAGCAAGCCAAAAAAGACGATCAAAATGAGTGTTGTAAGAAAAAATCGCTCATGCTCCTTGGTGTTCATAGCAAAAGTATACCGCGTTGACAGGTGTCTGTGAATAGGTTACACTCGTGTTGCGTTTCCTGTCATCGAGAAAAATTCGGGGATCGTCTAATGGTAGGACGTTGGGTTCTGGTCCCAAAAATCGGGGTTCGAGCCCCTGTCCCCGAACCAAACAAAAATCACGGCGCGCTGCCGTGGTTTTTGTTTGCGTGAGGGGTGTAGAGCCTATGCCTCGCGGCATAGGCGACGGGCGAGAACGGCCGGAGCGATGTGCGGCCAGTAGGACGCACCGCGAGGCCAGGACCCGAATGGCCCATTCTGCAGAATGGGAACATGAGGGCGAGCCCCTGTCCCCGAACCAAACAAAAATCACGGCGCGCTGCCGTGGTTTTTGTTTGCGTGAGGG
>DOMJ01000033.1 GCA_003509895.1 Candidatus Uhrbacteria bacterium
CTCAAGATTTTTGATCAACCAATTGCATCAAACAGTGAGGTGCTCTTACATCTGGCGAAAAGGGAATTGTCACGTTGGTCTCATCATGAAACAAGTAAGGATGGGGTCGTTTAACTGGTCAGAATCAAAAACAAAACACCCGACGATTCGGGTGTTTTTGTGCTAAAGAGCGGCTTCGCAAGACAGTACGGCGTCTATACGTTCGGCAGTGATCGTGTCCGGAAGCGTATGCTGCTTCCACGATCCGTAGGGGTTTTGTAGGTCCATTTCAAAAAGGGTACTTACAAGCGCTGTTTCGCCGGAGGATGTTGGAACAGATTTGTCCGTAGAGAGTAGCCGATCGTAACAAGGGGAACTTGGAGAAAAATCCAGAGGAGTCTGCTGAAGGATCAGTGAGCCATTACTGAGCCCAAGCACGTTATAAACCTCCGCGTCCGCCGGTTTGCTTACAAGAATCACCTTTTTATAGAGGCGTTCCCACATACGCGTTGGCGCATCGTACTGATAGATACCAAGAAAAAGCTCGGTATCAGAAAGACGATCCGACGTGGCAAAGTAGTAGCGGGTTTTCTGATCCGGATCCTGAATAACGCCAAGCTCAATGCGTTCTTGTCTGTCTTCCTTTCCCTGTGGTTGGTTTATGGCTTTCTCGGCAAAGACGGTTTGATCCCATTGAGATGGCAGGAATCCGTCATAGGTCGTGACATCCTGTTTTTGTTCCAACACATCCTGAATCGTTTGTGTGGTTGGGAGTATTGACTCTTCTGGCTGACGATAAACAAGGATAAAAACGACAATGAGGGCAAGGAGCACACCGGCGCCAAGGACCCACAAGATGTTGATTCTTTTTTGTACAGGCTTTACTGCCATATTACACAATCTGATTTGCTGGTTTTTTGTTGCTTAGTGCGGCAATAATATTCTCTGCGGCACGACGAGACATGGCCTGACGTGTGGCCACCGTCGCACTCGCCGTGTGGGGTGTTGTAATCACGTTTTTGAGTTTTTTGAGTGTTGGATGAATGCGTGGCTCAAACTCATACACGTCTAATCCGGCACCGCCAATACTTTTTTGTTTGAGTGCCTGTACCAAAGCCGCTTCATCAACAACAGGTCCCCGCGATGTGTTAATGAGAAACGCCGTATTCTTCATAAGCGCAAGCTCCTTTTTACCGATCAGATGATGCGTTGATTCAAGAAGAGGAACATGGAGAGACACAATATCGGCCGTTTTGAGCAGCTGTGTAAGGCTCATGTGTTTTGCGCCATACTTTTGCTCTGCTTCCATATTTGGCTCCAGACTTGTGTAAACAATTTTCATATTAAATCCATCGTGCATACGGTGCGCCAACTGCATACCAATGTTTCCCATTCCAACAATACCCAGTGTTTTACCTGTAATATCGGTCCCAAGAAGCAATTGCGGACCCCAACCCTTATAGAGTCCCGCGCGAGCGTAATCATCCGTTTCTACAATGCGGTGAGCAAGCGCAAACATAAGGGCAATTACATGTTCGGCCACGGATTCATTGATCTCCGGTCCCGGCGTGTTGGTTACAATTACGTGGTGCCTTTTTGCCGCTTCCAAATCAATGTTATTAAAACCAACCGCAAAGTTTGCGACGACGTTTAGTTGATCTCCTGCCGCTTTAAAAACCGCCTCGTCTATTTTATCGGTTAAGATCGACAAAAGAGCATCGTAACGCTTTGCTTTAAGACGTTTGAGTAGTTCTTTGTGAGGAATTGCTTGGTCTTTTGGATAGATGTCCACCTCGTAACGCTTCTTTTTGAGCAGTTTGAGACCTTGATCGGGAATGGGGCGTGTAACAAAAATTCTTTTTGGCATAAAGCGTTCATTATGTTTTGTATGGTGTACTTGTGGGAAGATCAAATTGCCTTTTATAACAAACAGCACACCCATTCTACCACGGGTGTGCGTTTCTTTACTTCACAAAATCGGAGATACAGTATTGAGGCATATCCACTTGTGTTACCTCTCCCTCGTTGGCACCTGGCCCCCAGATCAGTATGCGAACACAATCGTCGGAGTCCCAATACGTCGTAAATTTCCCTACTCCTCCAAGATCACTGTAGGACTCCGCGTATCGGCGTTGTTCGCTCAACGTTGCGACGGGTGTTTTTTCTCCCGTTATTAGGTTGAGAAAGGCAATGGATCGCGCTGCATCATACGCGTTATCATAGACGGCAAGAGCGTAGAGACCGTTTGCAGAGATAGAGAGACTATTTGCTCCAATGGGGAGAACACTTGCAAGGGGTGCTGACGTAAGCTCATTGCCGTCTGTCACATTAAAAAGGTACGGAACATAGCTGGGATTGTCGCCTTCTGTAATTCTGTGGAGCAAAATCTGATCTGTCCATTGAATCCGTGGTTGTGTAATAACCAAGAATGCCCCATCAATGTTGGCGATCATGGTGTCCTCGCCGGTAAGCGCGTCTACCGCATGGATTTCTGTAGGCCCAACCATTGGTTCCGCCAGGCGTGTGTAGTAGAAGGGGACTGGTCCTGGGCGTTCTTTTTCTGCATCAAGGGAGGTCTGTAGATCGGTGTTTTGCTGTTGCAGCGTCAGCGCCGCGGATTGGAGCGTTACATTCTGTTTTGCGAGCTTGGATCCGGTGTCCCACGAGAGATATGCCATAATAGCAGCGCCAATGAGGAGAAGACTAGTAAGGGCGATGGCGATAATAAATCCCGTATGTTTATGCATAGGTCCGCGGCCCGGCATGGGTGGCGCTATGACTTCTTTTGGTGGAGGTGTTTGTGTTTGCATTTGAGGGGTTGGCTGTATGTCTGGCATAGGTGTTGATTATGTGGGCTTCTCATTGATCGCTTTATTATATAAGCTTGTTCTTTGCAAAACAAGAAAATTTGGTATTTTTCGCACAATTTCTCTTTGACGCAATTTACAAAAAATTATTATTCTTTGTTTTTTTCTTTTTGTTTCGGCACAAGTCGCTCGGGTCGTGTTTACAAGGGACTCGGAAGTAAAGACCTATCTTCATGCCTTCGCACTCAGAAGACAGCTAGCCAGGAGTAAGCCTTGTACGTCTCTAT
>DOMJ01000041.1 GCA_003509895.1 Candidatus Uhrbacteria bacterium
AAAAGAATCCTGCAAAATGTTGAATTGGCCAGATAGAGGCCTCTTCATGTTGTGCAAGTAGTAAAGTAGGCCTCTTCATGTTGTGCAAGTAGTAAAGTAGGCCTCTAGGGATTAACGCAGTGAAATCCCTAAGTCCACCCTGCAGCCGGGGGTTTCCGGCTATGGACTTGGCGGGAATCGAACCCGCAGTCTCACCCAGATTGTCATGAAAGCCATTAATCTGCCGCTTTCATGTTGCCATGGGTGCATCATACCATTAGACCACAAGCCCAGTGCAAAAAATCTATTTAACAAATAATTTTAATAGGCTGCTTTGGCCAAATTATCTCCTTCTGCAAGGCCAATAAGGCAACTGTTTTATTCAACAAAAGCTGCTACTATTTAGGTAATTGTATGGGGAAAAGGCAATTTCAAAATATGCGTGGGTAAACGGCGAGCGTCAGCCACTCTATTCGGAAGAGTACGTGGAATCATTTGATCCTTATTCGGATATTATAACAACGACCGGGGAAGAACTTGAGAATAAAGGTAATCATGAAAGATATCTATTAACGCACGTAAGATCCAGAACGAGTGCTTATGCTTCGAGTGAGGAAATGTATACAGGTCCGTTAAAAGAGGGTCGGGGCGAGATGATTGTGTACTCTTTTAGCATGGCGTCTTGGGAAAGCAAACCGTACGGTGCAGATTCTGTACTCGTGCTGGCAGAGGCCGGGCCGGGGGAAAGATATGATTCCGCAAGACATACCTACACAGAAGAAACCTATAAAGGTGATGACCAAATGACCGAGTTATTTGATATTGTCAAAATGCCATCTCGAGAGGGGCGGACAGTAAATCAGCAGGAAAAAACCGAAGCTAAAAGGACCATCCCCCCATACGGAACTCCTATTTCTAAATCCGATTGGGGTGATATTGCGGACGAGCTTGGCTGTAGTATGTGGATGGTTGCGCCGGAGACCGGTCTTTATTGCTATACCGAGGAAGAAAGTAATGCTCAACTACGCGACATTGAGTCTGGGAAGGATTTGAGCAGTTTACATATGCAACCCCCTACCTATCCATTTTATGACGGAAATCAACCATGGCAGGCGTTTGAGGAATCCTCGGCCGAGTCTTATGAACCCGATAATTCAGACGAGTATCCCGATGCACAAGAAGAAGTCCCTACCACACAACCCGTTGATGACGACTGTCAAAGAGCGCCGGACGGGACGTGCCTCCCAAGTATCTTGTGGACAGAATCCCGATAGTATATGAAAAAAATCATTTTGATCGTAATTACATTGTTTGTTGTGGTCGTAATAGTCGTCCTCGGATTACTGTCTTTCTACACGCAAACAAAAGAGCGCTCGGATGCGGATGGAGTGACACAGGACGAAGCGCAATTGGAGGTGGAGTCGCGTACGGAAGTTCAGAAATACATGGCGGATCTCAACAAGCTCGGATCCAAGGCTCAAATCACGGCGGAAGATTTGGGAGATGAGTGGAACGTACATGTTTATGAGATTGTGATTAATGGTGATTCATCTCACACCGCTACGTTTGGCTGGTATCGTGTGAACAAAAAAACTGGCGAGGTGAAAACGGACATGTAGGTCTTATTGGGACGAGGTGATGGTCATCCAAGGCGCATTGTACAAAGCACGCCGTGATATTTTGAAAGATACCGAGTAAAACAGGGCTGCCTCCGTGGTCCTGTTTTCTCTTGTAGGCGGACTTGACAGCATGGGGCAATGGGACTACTCTTAAATAGTTAAACAATCATTTAACCATTTATCTATGTTAACAGCGAAGGAACTTCGCGATAATCGCAGACTTTTTAATGGAAACTCCACACAAATTGTTTCCATGTTTAAAGCGCTGAACGAGATAAACCGTTACCACATTCTCTGTATCCTCACAAAGAATCCCAATCTATCTGTTGGGGATATTGCACAGATTTTGGACATTTCTCTCCCGCTTGCCTCGCAACACATCAAGGTGTTAACACAGAGCAATTTATTGCAAAAAAAACGTGAAGGCAAACGAGTCTTTACCAAACTCGATCAAACAAACCCGTTTGTTAAAGCGATTGTACGAGCGATAGAAGAAGCGCAAGAATAAGAAGATTGTTCCGTATGGATGTCAAAAAATAAAAGACGTTGTCCCACCCACGCTCCGATTGAATTAAAAAGCACGGTGTTACCACACTCTATTGTTCACTAACCTATCCCTATGACCTATCAAACAAAACCCTGGTTCATTGTCCTTGTCATCGGTATTGTAGCCGTTGTCGTGGCTGGTGGAATCTACCTTTGGCAAACGCAATATAGTACAATAGCTGCGGAAGGCGATCAAAACACAAAAACGTACACCAGTTCCGAATTCAAATACTCATTTGCATATCCGGCAGATTGGTTTCTGAAAGCGATCAACATGGGTGAAGCGCAACCGGAAGTTGTCCGCATCTCGAAGCAAGAAATCCAAGATGGCTCTGAGCCAGATGTAGAGTTCAGCATCAACATCACCCGTTCCACATTGGAAGACGCAATAGGAAACAATCTTAAAATTCCTGAAGACATGATATTTGCCGGTCACTCGGCGAAAACGTTCAACTACTCTCGTGACTTTAGCGACCCGGCCGTTTCTCTTGTGTATGTTCCGGTAAATAATTTCACGTTTGTTTTGAGCTATAATCCGGAAGATCAGGACATTGCAGGTATAGAGACAATATTACAGAGCTTTGCGTTTACTTCAGATCAGGTGACCTCGAATAACAACACCGACGCTTCCAATCTCTATACAAATGATGTGTACGGCTTTACCTTAATGTTTCCACAAACATGGGAAGGTTATACAACAAAAAGTAGAACAATCAGGTGGGGTGCTGTCGGTAACAACGATTCTGTTGACTTTGGTTTTGCTGCTCAAGATGACCTTTTTAACGTGAGCTTTCATCCAAAAAGTCAATGGGCAGCGCTTCAGTCAGAGGAAGGGCCAATACCAACATATCTTGGCGAATCAAATACGTACGTTTTTACTTATGCAACGGGGCAGTATGCGGCCAACGATGTTATGATAGCGCGAATGGGGGAGGTAAAAGACATTATGAAGACATTTACGTTGCAACCAACAGATAAAACGGATGCTCCTGTTACGCAGAAATCACTTGAAGGGTATTTTGTAGAACGAAAAGCATTTGAAAGGAGTGACATGACAAAGAATCCAAATGAATATGGATTCAAGGAACTGGCAAACGTTCCCGTGACCTGTCCGGACAGCATGGGCACACCCTGCGCTGGAAATCTCCTGGTCCTTTCATTGGATTATGGCGCCCAGGAGTTCTATCTCGGATTCACCATGGGAACGGGCTACACATACTATGGTCCATTCACCGACGACCTACAAAAAATCGTTGATCAAGCAAAAGCCACGGAGTCACTTGAGAGGACGTACTAATTCTGTTTCAAATCACTGACCTCTATGGAAAACAAATTTAAAAAAGGACTCATCTTAGGTGGATTGTTGGCGGCAGGCGCCGCAATAGGGATTGCATTGGGCAAGGGAGGGCAAGAACTCACAAAGGAATTGCAAAAAGAGCTGAACGTGTTGTCAAAACACCTCAAAATAAGTCTTCATCAATTGCAGGATGTTCATCAAGAAGGTTTTAATGATCTCGTAAAGAGTGTTGTGGAGGAATATGCGAAGAAAAAAGAATTAGCAAGCGATGCCAAAACAGCTCTTATTCTGGCCCTGCAATCAAAATGGCAAGAAATGGAAGAAGAATATTTGAATGAAGAAGCGAAGGCACGTTAATTTAATTTATTAAAGGAGGTTACTTTCGTCAAAAGAGTAAAACGATAACCAATATCCCTTTTTTCGCTTAACAGTTGCGTAGGACAATAAACCTCACCTCAATTATGCACACCTCCATTCTTTCATTGCTCACGTTTTTACTGCTTGCAGGGGCGGGATGTGTCCCTTCCACGCAAGCACCTTTTGATGTACAGGTGCCGGTCACGAACGGATCGGAAGAGGGGATTGTACGTACACCAGAGGATCAGACAGAAATATACAAGGAGGACACGAGCATTGGTTTATATAAAGATTGGAATAGAGTTGTCATTAAGGAAATAATCGCGATACATATTCCGCCTACCTGTATAGAGGATGTTGGTCGTGAGACGGTTGTGATTGTCTGTCCGACGGACGAGAATCCAACACCAACTCCCGCCATGTATATTACGATTCACGAAGGCAGGATAAACGTTCTTAGATGGGAGAATATGAAGTGGGAAGGATGGGATGATACTGTGGCGAGCATTCAAATTCTGACACCGCTTGCA
>DOMJ01000054.1 GCA_003509895.1 Candidatus Uhrbacteria bacterium
GTTAAGTTCTGTTTTGGTGCCCCGGGCAGGACTCGAACCTGCAACCTTGAGGTTAGAACCCTCCTGCTCTATCCGGTTAAGCTACCGGGGCGTGTGCTCACGACGTATCGCGAGGCTCATAAAGTATAGCAAATCGGCTGGTTTGTCAATGTGAGTGAGTTACGTTAAACTCAGTACAAGGAAACACTTATTGTCATAATTTCTCACCCTATGGGTTACTTTATTCCGGTGCTGATTTTTGTCGCATTTTTGTTGCTGATTTCTGTTAGACAGGTCAACCAGTACGAGCGTGGCGTTAAGTTTAGGCTTGGAAAATTTATCTCTATCAAATCACCCGGTTGGCGGCTCGTGCTGCCGATTTTTGAACAGATGCAAAAGGTGGATATTCGCGTAAAAGTGGTAGACGTGCCGGACCAAGAAGCGATTACGAAGGATAATATCTCTGCTCGTATTAACGCCGTTATCTACTACAAGGTGAAAGATGCGCAGAAGGCGGTGATTGAGGTTCAGGATTTCCGTTTTGCTGTGAGTCAATTAGCACAAACAACCATGCGTAACGTGGTTGGAGAAATGGAACTGGACGAATTATTGTCTAACCGAGAGGCGGCAAGTAAAAAGATTAAAAACATTGTGGACGAGTTAACGGACCCATGGGGGATTGCCGTGGACAACGTGGAGTTGAAGGACGTTACGTTGCCGGAGGATATGAAGCGTGTGATTGGAAAGCAGGCCGAGGCGGAGCGAGAGCGACGTTCTGTCGTGATTAAGGCGGAGGGAGAGGTGCAGGCGGCAGCAAACTTGCAAAAGGCTGCAGAGATGTTGAGCGGATCACCGGGAGCAATGCATTTACGAACGTTGAGTACACTAAACGACATCTCATCAGACCAATCAAACACCGTGATCTTTGCCATCCCACTGGAGGTGTTGCGAGCACTTGAGGGCATGGGAAAAAAGTAGATAAGAACAACACCCGGACCTAGTTGCCGGGTGTTTATTTTTGTTCAACGAATCGTGAGAACAAGATATTATGACAAGTAACCGCCTGACTGTAACTTCCAAAGCCTCTCGTATAAGCCGCTCTCGTGCACAAGCTCGGCATGTGTACCAACGCTTGCGATTCTCCCCTTGTCTACAACGACAATTTGATCCGCAAGATAGACCGTGGATAGTCTGTGAGCAATAAGAACCGTCGTGCGCCCCTTCATGGCTTGCTTAAGCGTCTTTTGCAGTTTGTATTCCGTTTCACTATCAAGAGCGCTTGTGGATTCATCTAGGACCAGTATTGGCGTGTCGGCAAGAAAAATGCGCGCAAGAGAAATACGCTGACGTTCTCCCCCGCTCAATTTAACGCCACGCTCTCCAACCACACTGTCGTACCCTTTTGGAAGCCGAGAAATAAACGTATGGGCTTGTGCTTTTTTACAAGCTGCCATTACGTCCTTTCGGGTGGCACTTGGTTTTGCAAATTGCACATTATGAAAAGCGGTGTCCTGGAAGAGGTAGGCTTCCTGGGTTACAACACCAATTTTAGACCGTAGAGACTGAAGGGTGTAATTGCGCACGTCAGAACCATCTATGTGTACAGAACCAAGAGTTGGATCCACGGTACGATTGATGAGCTTTACAAGCGTGCTTTTTCCCGCTCCGCTTGGTCCAACTAATGCGCAACTACTTCCGGCTGGAATACGCAAAGACACATGATTCAAGGTTGTGCGCGATTGATTTTGATACGTAAACGACACGTTGTTAAAGGAAAGTTCCCCGGTTACAGAACGTAGAGTGCGTGCCTTTGGTGATTCAATAACGTCGTTTTGATCATTGTTGATGTTTTGAAGAAGTCGAATTTGAGAAAAGGCCTGCGTATATCGAGGTAGTGCATTTGCGATAGTAAACTGAATAGGACTCAACAAATAGCCCAACATACCAAGAAAGGTAATAAGAACTCCAAGGGTTAACGTGCCTTGTGACACAAAGTAGACCCCGGCGGAAAAGACCACAATGCGAGAAAGAATCGTTGCCGTGTTGCCGGCACCGTCAAATATGGACCAGAAGGTGTTTAACTTTAGTTGCTTGTCTGTTACATCGTCGTGTCTGTTTTTAAATACGGATGCTTGTTTTTTTTCTTGAGCAAAGTCCTGAATGACACGCATATTTCCTATCGCCTCTCCCATAACGCGCGTTAGTTGTGACCAGCCCTGAGAGACCTTTTCCTGTTTTGGTTCAGCCTTCTTCCATGCATACAAACCCATAAAAAGGGCAATTGGTAAGCCAACCATTGCGATGACGGTTAGTCGCCAATCCATAAAAAATCCCAGAACAAGGACGGTTATAAAAGAAACGCCCGACGGAATTAAGTCGTCTAGTGTAATTTGCGGAATACTCCAAATGGCACGCCACGCGTCGTCTGTGATTTTTATAATTGAGCCTGTAGCGTGTTTTCCGTATCTCTGCTGGCTCCAGCCAAGAATGTTCTTAAAAATGGTGCTGGCAAACGCGCGGGAAACAACGTTGTTTGCAAGCCACATAATGTACTTGTTCAGAGCCCCAAAGATTTCCGTGAACAAAAAGAGTCCTACCCAAAGAAGAAGGTAAAAAGAAACGTCCGCTACAAGCGTTGATGTGTCGTTATGAGTAAGGGCATTTACAACAATATCTACAATGCGACCATAAATGGCCGGTTCAAAAACGCGCAGAATGGCAAGAAGAACGGCAAAAAATGTAACAAAAACAAATCGCCCTCGTGCGGCAGCTAAAAACGGTAATGTAAAATTCCAAATACTCTGTTTTTCCTCCTCCATGTGTGATTATTATACACCAAGCAAAAACATCTTCCTTGCGGAAGACGCTTTTGCTGGGGCGGCCAACGGGAATCGAACCCGTAATAGAGGTACCACAAACCCCTGTGATAACCGTTTCACCATGGCCGCCATGCACGCGACATCCTAACGTAATTCTCTAAATTGATCAAGACCCTACTGTAAAAATGAGAGGCGCCCTATGGTGGACGCCTATGGAGTAGCCGCATTATGCGGCAAAGAGAACCGTCGGAACCTGGGCCGGCAGGTGCACGCGGTACTCTACTAGCTTGTAGACAAGCACGAGGTAGTGCCCGTCCTCTATCTTCTGCAGGCGTATCGTCACTCTGCGCCTGTTGAGCGCAGAAGTCAGATCTTGGATCCCTAGGTACGCTACAGAGAACGCCGCCCAACGCACGGCAGTGCACGTGCCGTGCCGGAGGATGAACCCGATATGCAGTCCGTCCTCCCGCTTGCGGAGTTGAAGCTCCGCCGTTGTTCCATCACTCAATCCCTCTACTTTCACGGGGAACCGTAACGTTGCCGAACGTGGCATAAGGCCTCCTTCTCCCTATTTGGTACCACGCACACAGGCGATCGTCAACAAAAAAACCTCTCCACACCGGAAAGGTTTTTGTTTACGTATTCTTACGGCTTAAATGCAGATTTTGCTGCGACGCTTGAGCTTGATGTTGGTCTGATGCGCAAACGGTCCTCGCTAATCTTTTCGTTTGTATATTTGCAAACCCCGTACGTCCCTTTGCTTATTCGATCAAGCGCGGAAATCACATCACGCAATTGATTTTCAAAATCCACTTTCAGATTTTGATTCACTACAAACTCTTCTATCTCATGAACGGCGTCTTCATCCTCGTCACCGTATTCGGGATACGTACCATCTACATCCACCTCCTCCCCTTTTACAGGAGCGTGCGTACCCAAAATGCCGAGCTTTTTCTCTAGCTCTTCGCGTTCTGTTTCCAAGAGCGTTTTCATCTCGGCAATAAAGTCTGCTGAGAAGAGATCTTTCGTGTTCAGTTTCTTGTCTGCCATAGGTGTCTATTTTAATACGAACAAAGCGTACCGCATTTCCTTCACTTTGGCAATGGTACAAGGTGATCAAAAAAACACGAGTTTATGAACAAAAAAACCGCCCAACACGTGGGCAGGTTTTTATTACGCCTTCTTTATTTTTAGAAGATCGTAGATCTTCCCGGCGGCGTCCCACTTCTTGAGTGTCTTGAGTGTGGATGTTGCAATAAAGACCTTCTCTGTTCTACCCGTTGCTGGGTTGATGAGGTTTTTGAGTTGCAAGTTAGGCTTTTGGGTTCGGCGTGTGCGTCGTTTGGAGTGGCTCACGTTGTTTCCGGCCAATGGACGCTTTCCGGTAATTTGGCAAATTCGAGGCATAGACTCTATTAAGTGTGGGCTGATCCTACCTTGCGGAGAGAATCTTGTCAACTCTGAAGGTCTATTTCTATTTCTACGGGGCAATGATCCGATCCTAGCACGTTCTGGTAGATTGCGGCGCTGTGTAACTTGTTCTTTAGTGAGTTGCTAACAAAGATGTAGTCAATTCGCCAGCCGATATTACGCTCGCGTGCTTTTTGAAAATGGCTCCACCAGGTATAGGCTTCTGTTTTTTCCGGGTAAAAATGCCTAAATGAATCAATGAATCCGGCTTTGATTACCTTGTTAATCCCTTCTCGTTCTTTGTCTGTAAAACCGGCATTCTTGTGATTGTCTTTTGGACGTGCAAGATCGATCTCTTGGTGCGCGGCATTAAGATCTCCACAGAAAATGACGGGCTTTTTTGTCTCAAGATTTTGGATCTGTTCCAGAAAGGCCGGATCCCAAAGCGTGTGTCGATATTGGAGGCGCGCTAAATCACGCTTTGAGTTAGGCGTGTAAACCGTGACAAGGTAAAACGTTTTAAACTCTAGGCATATAACACGACCTTCCTGAAGTGCGTTGCCAAATTCGTCTTGAAATTCGTTCGTACGTACTCCGGGAAGATTAAAGACAATTGAGATCGGTTTTATTTTTGTAAAAATAGCTGTTCCGGCATACCCTTTTTTGTCTGCCGAGTTCCAAATCTCCTCGTATTCGGGCAGGTCAATTTCTGCTTGACCTTCCTGTGCCTTTGTTTCTTGTAAACACAAAATATCGGGACGATGCTTGTCCATAAAAGAGAGAAAGGTGCCTTTACGCAGCACGGCTCGTAGTCCGTTTACGTTCCAAGAAATAATTTTGAGCGTTTGTTTTGGCATAAGTATTGGGGATCAGATCAGAATTTGTATAAGTATATCGTGTGTGGTCTGTGGATAGGATCCGCTTCCAGCCTGTCGTAACCCGAGAACATGTGCGTTTTAACGTAAGAGTCTTACGATTACGGTAAAACACATATGTTTGAAGATAAGAGTACTCGACGAAGCAATCTAGT
>DOMJ01000042.1 GCA_003509895.1 Candidatus Uhrbacteria bacterium
GGCGTAAATAAATCCGTTTCAAAAACATTTGATTTTCCCGTAAGGACAGCCAACGTTCGCTCTAATCCCATCCCCGTATCTACGTTCTGCTTGGCCAATGGCGTATAAATGCCCTCCGGTGACCGATCAAACTGCATAAAGACGTTATTCCAAATCTCCACCCAACGATTTTCCTTGGGATCAAATGTATCCGGAGCCGCCTCTGTACCCGTCCAATAAAAGATTTCCGTATCAGGCCCCTGTGGTCCCGGATGCTTTCCACCTGCCGGCCACCAATTATCCTCTTTACCGAGCCTTGCAATACGATCCTTTGGAATACCGAGCTCAATCCACGTATCAAACGACTCTTGATCAAATCCACAATCCGTGTCTCCCGAAAAGACAGAAACCGCAATACGGTCTACATCTATCTTTAACACTTCTTTAAGAAATTCAAAACTCCAACGAATAGATTCTTGCTTAAAGTAGTCGCCGAGTGACCAATTTCCAAGCATCTCAAAAAACGTAAGGTGCGTATTATCCCCTACCTCGTCTATATCTCCCGTTCTCACGCACTTCTGCACATCCACGAGTCTTGTACCTGCTGGGTGTGGCTCGCCCTTTAAAAAAGGAACGAGTGGGTGCATACCGGCTGTTGTAAATAAAACAGACGGATCATTTTCAGGAATCAAAGATGCCGAGGAAATTTCTACATGGCCCTTAGAAACAAAGTAGTCAATGTAAGCGCGTCGGAGTTGGTGTGCTGTCATAGGTGGTTGTCTATCAATACGTGGATCCTAGCGTGCTTTGGCAGCAATTTCAAGCGCCTTGGTGGCAAGCTGCCTAAGATTTGGAACCGTATCTAGCTCCTCCAGTTGTTCTTTAGTAAACCAACCAATGGCATACGCACCTTCTTCTTCCAGTTTCGGCTCAGCGGTGATGGCTCGGCAGACATAGCCAAGATCACAATGACGATGCGTATTACTCACCCAATGGATATTGAGAAAATGTGGTCGCAAAAGCGGCGTGGTCTGTGCATCTGGCTCACATGGGCAGAGATCACTCAGAACCTCAACCTTCAGACCACACTCCTCCTTGATTTCTCGCATAAGCGCTTGATCCGTATCCTCGTCCAACTCAACGTGACCTCCAATTTGTAGCCATTTGTTGAGTTTTATATGGTGGACAAGCAAAATCTTATCCTCATGCACAATAAAGGCGGATACAGTAAAGTCTATAAGATCATGAATGTGTGCCATAGGTTAAAAAGAAGTTTCAATAGCCGAGTCGGCGGATTCGGAAGGCTGGTACTTTTGGAACAGACGTCGTTGTATACTACACCACAGAGCATTAAGTTCCGGGCTACGCCAAATCCATGCAGCAAGAAGATACACGATCAAACCCGCAATGCCTGCTATGAGACCTTGACCGAGAACGCCAAAAAAGGTGTCAATGGGAATCACGCGCTCATAAAGCGTCTTCATCGCTTGAATCATAAGACCACCAAGTAATGCCGAGACACTACAGGTAATTAATGACTGCAAAATACGGGATTCATCTAAACCGCACAGCTTACGTGAAATAAAAAACCACAAAAAAATGAGTTGAAGAATGCTCGCCAGAGAAAACGCCATTGCAATGCCGATCACCCCGTATATTTGGCTCCAATAGAGGGCGAGCGCAATGTTAATGACAGCCGACGTAAGAGCAATAAGAGCCGGTGCGAGCGTATTTTTGAACGCAAAAAAAACACGAACAAGAAGCGGAATAAGCGCCTGGGCAAATAGGCTAAGAACAAAAAACGCCAGCGTGTGAGCCGTTGTAATGGTTGTATCCCAATCTATAACCCCCGCGCCCAAAACAACTCGCACAATTTGAATGCGCAACAGCAGGAAAACAACACTCAAAGGAATAATAAGAAACAAGATATTTCTTACCGTGGCGGAGATCGTTGCGCGCATCTTAGAAAGAGCATCCCTGTTGGCTTGCTCGCTCAGTGTTGGGAATGCCGCAATCGCAAAAGAGATACCGACAATACCGATGGGAACATACTGAATATTGTTGGCAAACGTGAAGATGGTGATGCTGCCAGCCGTCAATAATGACGCAATAGCAGTCATGACAACCAGGTTAATTTGAGAAATAGCCAGTCCCACCACACGTGGACCCATAAGAAAAAGGAGGTCGCGCAAATCCCTGTCTTTCCAATTCCAAACAAACACATATCTCCATCCCGAATGGAGAGAACCAATGAATTGAATCAGCAGATGGAGTAGGGATCCCAAGACAACTCCCCAAGCAACAATCTCAATGCCACCACCCATAAACGTTGCTACCACAATACCAACAATAATACCGATGTTGTACAGGAGCGGTGCAATCGCATAAAGCGTAAATCGCTTCATTCCCTGTAAAACACCTCCAAACACACTCGAAAGACCCAGCAAAATAGTAGAAAGATACATGATGCGAGAAAGAGCAACACCTTGTTCTAACGCAGCATTACTAAACCCAGGAGCAACAAGGTGCAGAATTTGTGACGTAAACAACATACCAACCAGAGAAAGAAGAACAAGGCACGCACCCATAACGTGAAGAACGTTATTGGTAAACTCCCAAGCAAACTCCGGGTTTTTTGCGTATCGTTTTGAGAAAAAAGGAATAAACCCCGCAGAAAGAGCCCCCAGAACAAGAAAGGTAAAAATAAGATCCGGAATTCTAAAGGCCGCATAGTACACATCCAAATCCACTCCCGCACCAAAGGTGCCGGCAAGAAGTCTATCTCTAATCAGACCCAGAAAACGTGAACCAAAAGCTGTTGCGCCCAACAAAACAGCAGCACCAACAATGGTTGGAGCTGCCATTCCTCCAATGTGCTTTGTACTAGGTGTCCTCATGTTTGAGTGGTCGTAAAATGGTTGCAAGGGACAAGAGAAGAATAACGACCAAAACAATCACAAATGCAAGAAAAACAGGGTTTGCCAGATGAAAAAAGGAAATGGTTACAAAGGCACGATCTTCACTAATGGTTCCGTCCTGACTTGTGACTGTGAGTTGAATCTGATACGTCCCGGCACCGGAAAACACATGTTTTACAGAGGCTTCGTGCGATTGCTCCCCATCACCAAAATCCCACCCTACAATCACAGGTACAACTTCCGACTGATGCGTTTCAAACAAAAAGGTATTCCATCCGAGTTTTCTTATTTCAAAGGTCGCATTCGCGGAGAGCGCCTCCGGTTCCCCTATCGTGCTCTCGTTCTCTCCTGCCTCTGCCACGTTCTCTGCTTCACCAAAAGAAAAAAGTTTT
>DOMJ01000004.1 GCA_003509895.1 Candidatus Uhrbacteria bacterium
ACAAAAACAATCACATCTTCTATGCGGTCCTGTGGAATAGCTCCAAAAATATTTATAATTGCATCGCCGTGCGGATCAACATAACAAACACCTTGCCCGGCAACAATGTCTGCCACCGCCATTGCAACAATTTCGGTGGTATTTCCGGAACCGGATTTACCAATAAAGTACATATGACGCTGTCTGTCTGATCCGGAAATGCGAATCGGCGTTTTGGCACCTCTGTAATTGTTATGGCCAAGCAAAATACCTTCTTTTGGCATATCTGCCGGTGCCGGTGCCGTGCGAGCACCCAACCAATCAATATTCGAAACAGGCGTCCCGGACAATGGCGGGTGCCAAAGGCTCGCAATTTCTTCTGTGTTTAATACAAGCCCCTCTGATTCCACATAATTACGGTAAATAAAATCCTGCACGAGTCGAGAAACATTTCTTGGAACACGTATTTCAAAACTATTGCCGAATTGGTAAACATTGTATTGAGAAAAGCTGTTGAGAATGTTATTCAGCGACGCCTGTGCCGAAACAACGTTTTCCGCACTCACCAGAACGCGAATATTGATATCTAATCCCGCACGAGCGGCTTTGTCCTCAATCCCTTTTAACATCTCACGTTCTCGCTCGCTCACCTGACGCTGCGGCTTTTGTGCACTCGCATTGTCTTGCTCACTTTTACCGGAAATGAGACCGCTAACGCCCATACCGGACCCACCTCTCTTAGCACTCTTCCCTTTTAAGGCCTGTTCGAGCGTTGAACCCTCCTGCATGAATTGCACAACCTTTAACCCTTTTTGACGCCAAGTCCCTTTTGCCGACCGTGCAACAAACTGAATAGCAGCACCGTCTGTCTCCGGCACTTTTGCAAGCGCGTTGAGCAGCGCATACAATGGATCGGATTCAAGCTGCTTGTAGGTTTTAATAGGAAAAAGATTTTCTCGTTTAAACGTCACATAGCTTCCCAAGACAACACCCGTTGGCGTAAACATATTGTAATCCTCCGATTCATCCACCTGCGCATCCGGGAATTGCGCGTGGATTTGTTGCACCATAAGCTCTCTCATCCCGATCGGCGTGGCAACATAAAAATAAATCACTCCCCCCTTTACAACCATTTCAAAGGCAACGTGATCTGCTCTACCGTGTATCCACGCCTTGAATCCCTTTTGTGGTGTCAACCCACCGAGAGCGGAAAAGAACGTCTCCGCAACCGCAATATCTTCCTGTACCTGACGTAATTCCAGGGCCTCCTCTCGTTCGCTGGACACAAACCGAGGAATACGAATACGCAAAACACGCATATGGAGATTCCCTCCCGCTTTACGATGAGATCGAAGATGAAACGACCGGAACACAAACAGTGCCGCCACTGTCACCGCTACCACAACCGCTCCAATCAACACGGGAATTAAAAATTCCGTCACAGATGATGTTGTGGCGAGATTCGACACGTTTGATCCGGTCTGAATGTTGAATTGAAAGACAAACATCAGGTACGCGGTAAAAAATGATCTGGCTCCGCAAGCGCAAGAATGTGATCTGTCTTAATTTTTGATTCTTGCTCCAGATAGTGCTTATTGAGCTTTGGCACCATCCTGAGCCAATCGCGAATGAGCCGCAGCACTCGCGACGCAACAAGTTTCGCCTCTTGTTTCCAAAGCAAAATCGTTTGCGCTACCTCTTCCCCCTTGGCTCTAAACGCCGGTTTTACTTGCTGCGGAAGGTTTCCATAGATTTCGTTCAACCCCTCCGACAAAATAGATTCCACTTCCACCAATTGTGGATCCTTCTTCATCGCCGGCGTGGCAACGGGTACTATAACAACGGGTGTCGCAGGTTGAACGGCCTGCGAAGAAATTTTTTCAGACACTTCTTGCGTGACCTCTACACCCCTGCGTTCCGTTGTAAGCTCCGGAGACACGAACTGCTCTTGCACTAAAACAGGGAGCCTTTCTACTGGTTTTTTTACATCGCCTTCCATAGTTTTTCCATTATACCACGCTACACATCTTCACAAGCGTTCTTGTTCTTGTCTATCCCCAGTCTACGCAGCACGGCGCACCTGTAAACGGGCGTTCCGTGTTATACTTTTGTTACATGACGAGGAGGTCGACAGCACAGCGTCTTAAACGCGGCACAACGGAATGGATAAACGTTGAGCAAGCGCGCACCGTAGACGTACAATCTCTTGTTCACCCATTTCACTTGACAGACGAGGACGTTCGTCTTGTTTTGGATACAAGCCCTCGCTCCCGTTTATTTTTGCGTCAGGGGTACCTTATGGTGTTCCTTGTTCATCCCGTCTACAATGCCGTCCACGATGATGTCTTTATGCGAGAATTGGATGTCCTGCTCACGCCGCATCTGATTGGTACGGTTCATCACGGCTCATTTGATCATGTTTCCAATCTGTTTCAAGAGTTTAGGACAAAAAAAACATCTCCGCTTGGAGACCCGGCACTCATTTTTGCCGATATTTTATCTCTTCTCATTGGAGACGTGTATAACATCCTGGAAGTGCTCGCCAAAAAAATTGACGAGATTGAAGATCGCGTGTTCCGTGATCGACGTGATCTCTTACAAGAAATCTTAAACATCCAAACCAACCTCATTGACCTGCAAAAGTCGCTTGAGTCTCGAACAACGTTTATCGACCGACTCCTTGCCGCACTTCCAAAACGAGGCAGCCCACTGCGCATCACCGCTTTTGCGGAATTACACCGGCAAACAGCAGAATTGCAGGATAGTCTCACTACGGAATACCAAACCATCGTTACCCTACACCGTGCGCATGAAACGTACCTGAATTCGCGCACCAATCGGTTAATTTATATTTTGACGTCCGTGACGATCATCGCGATGCCCGCCACTCTTTTGGCCGGGATCTTTGGGATGAATACCAAGCATCCGTGGATTCTAGGCGCTGAAATGGATTTTTCTATTATCATCGGCATCATGGTTTTGAGCGGAATGTTCCTGTGGCTTTCCCTGCGCCGTAAAAAATAAGTTCTAAAAACGAGCCAAACGGCTCGTTTTCTTTTAGAGCTCGCTCAATTTTTGGCCGTCCGCTGTATCGTCCACATGGTAACCAAGCTCTGCAATTTGCGCTCGCAATGTATCTCCTTCCTCCCAGTCCATTGCCAGACGAGCTCTCGCACGCGCATCTACAAGCTTTTGTACCTCATCAGACACCACAAGTGGACGGGCAATATAGTCAAGCAATCCGAGTCCCAAAACCGCATCCCATTTTTTAAGCGTCTGTGCTTTGGAGGAACCTGCCAGTGTAGAATCATTTACAAGCTCCCAAACCAACGCAATCGCTCGCGGCGTGTCTAAATCATTATTTACTGCCTCCAAAAATCTCACCTCATACTCTGCAGATCCCACAGACGGCATCTCCCACTCTCGTACAATGCATCGCAGGCGCTTTAACGCACTCTGGGCCGCCGCAAGCGAATCCCAGGTAAAGTTCAGCTGCTGTCTGTAGTGGGCGGTAAGGATCAGGTAGCGGAAGACGACCGGATCAAACCCATGCTCTCTTAACTGCTCTGCCGTATAAACGTTTCCAAGAGACTTGCTCATCTTGCCTCCATCCACGAGCAGAAACTCATTATGCATCCACACGCGCGCCTCACTTGTCCCCTTGGAGCCCTGTGCCTGGGCCATCTCGTTTGGATGATGAATCATCTTGTGATCTACGCCGCCGGTGTGAATGTCGAACAAGTCCCCGAGTTCCTTCATGGACATCGCCGTACACTCAATATGCCATCCGGGAAATCCAACGCCCCAAGGTGAGTCCCACTCCATCTGCCGATGCTCCTCCTGAGAAGAAAACTTCCATAGCGCAAAATCCGCTGAATGCTTTTTCTCCCTGTTTTCCTCTATGCGTGCCTCCTTCTTATCCGGCTCTATGGATCCACGCAGCACACCGTAATTAAAAATGGTTGATGTATCAAAGTACACACCGTCGGAGATGGTATAGGTATGCCCCTTTTTTTCTAATATTTGAATAAGATCCACCTGCTCTTGAATGTGATCTGTTGCCTTTGGTAAAACATCCGGCCGGACAATATGGAATCTATCCATATCCAAATAGAACTCGTCCGTATGTGTCTGGGCGATCTCCCACGCCGTCATACCCTGCTCGCGCGACCCCTTTTCCATTTTATCTTCACCTTGATCCGCATCGTCCGTAAGGTGTCCAACGTCCGTAATGTTCATAACCCACTTGACCTCTAACCCATTAAACCGAAGTGTGCGTACAAGAAGGTCGGCAAAAAGAAACGCGCGAAAATTACCAATAGACGCCGTATTGTAAACCGTTGGACCACAGGTATATACACCCACGAGATCCCGATTGAGCGGTACAAAGAGGTCTTTCTTTTTTGAAAGTGAATTATAGAGCAGGATATCCATAGTCAGAATAGTTTACCAGATTCACCCCAAACGCAAAACCGCCTAAAAAAGAACAGCCCCACCGAGACGTTCGGTGGGGCCGGGAGGTGTGGCGCCACCGACAACCGGTGGAGCTGTTCACACGACAGCGAGGGATCTGGGGGGCGGGATCGTCCCTCTGTGCCATCGTGGCCCGTGTTTCCGTTTCGGGGTGGGAGGTCCCTGCAACGGCCGGGAGTCGAAGAATCGACTCTACCGTGGCCACGGGCGGCCACACGCCGACACGCAGACAAGAGGCATTGGCCGTGCCGCTGTCCGTCGGTGTCGTGTAAAGCGAAAGTATCACAGACAAAAAAAGAGGTCAAGCCCTAAAACAGCAACCCCACCGGAGTCTACGGTGGGAGAGGAGACCCACCGAACAACGATGGGGTTACTGGCATGTCCGTCCTGAAGCCCGGGGACATTACTACGCGCGGGCTCACGCCTATGTGCGGCGTGGACGTTGGCACGGGGTATACCTCTAGGAGATAGACCGTGCGCACCAAAAGAAACTATCACAAACAAAAATAGAGGTCAAGCCCCTTGCCTCTATTTAAAGAAATAGAACCATTCTAATCCCGTGTTGCTCCGATCAATAAAATTGGAGCTATGACCCAGGCGACCAATCCAAGAGGACTCGTAAACAGTGTTTGTGTCCCTACAGAAAAACCATTTATGACTTCTGGCGTTAACTGAGGAAATAAGACCGCCGTTAATAGACCACACGTTGCCATAGATATAAGTACGGACCCGGCCATGGATCCACGCCCCTCATCCAATGCATCTCCAAGGCCATACCAGACCAACACAAAAAAGATCCCTATGAATCCCGCCAATACACCTACACTCCCCGGAATACTGGTTGGAATATGAAGAGTAGACTTAATCCAATCCGTTGCCGAACTCACTCGCACCAAAACCACGACACCATAACAGGCAATAACAAACGCAATAACACGTCCTCTCCCCCACAGTGCTACCATAAATCCAGCACCAATCAATAAGGTCGCCAATAACACATCCCAAGATGGATGCTCACCAAACACGGACGTTGCCCATGTAAGTACCGTTGTTGGAAACTGGGAAAGCAAATCCATGAACCAATTCTATCAGACATTACGTGGATCTACGACGTGGATAAAAATATCGCGTCGCTATAAAAAGCGACGCTGATGCGTAGTTGCTTATCCGAGGACCAGACCTTCGACAACGCTCGTGAAGGCGTTTGCCTCGCGGAGGCGCTCTTGTCCGAACATCTCCTCGAAGACCCCTCGCACAAACGGAAGCTGTGAAGTGCCTCCGGTCAGAAAGACCTCGTCAATATCGTTGACACCCAGTCCGGCTCGATCCAAAGTCTGCTGAATGGTGTTCTGGTACTCGATCATCATGCGCTGGCTTGCCATTGCATAATCAACCAAGGTCACTCGCCGTCGAATGTCCAGATCACGAACGAAGAACTCTCTGAACTCGAAGGTCGTCTCGTCGGTAGCGGAAAGTGCTCGCTTACACGCCTCGATGGCCCATGCCATGGGATAGCCCAGATCCTCGAAGATGAGCTTACGAAGTCTCTGGACTTTGTACTTTTCATCCATGCGTGCCTCGGAACGGCCCAGAAACTCTGCAAGAGAGTGACTTCTGAGTCGATGAACGTCATAGAGCCTCAGGATACTATGTAGAACCGACGGGTTCCACACATCTTCTCCCTTCTGGTCTAGCCGACGAATCATTGATCCACGACCGAACTCGTCCAGTAGAAACGCCTCCATGAATCGCGCATCGAGGGCATCACCCGCCTTTGCGACTCCAGAGACAGCCAATACATCCTGCGAACGGTCGTACCCGCCTACGTAGGACGGACCAACTCGTAGGATCGCGAAGTCGGCTGTACCACCCCCAAAGTCCCCGACCAGGATCATTCTGTTCTGCTCCAGACCGAGTTCGTACCGCATTGCAGCTGCTACCGGCTCTAACCGAAAATCGTAGCTCGTGAGGCCGGCCATGTTCGCAGCTTTTTGAAGGCGAGCGAAGGCACTCTCCTCTTTACGGTTATCGGCATGAAAGCGCACAGGTCGACCGATGGTGACATGGTCGACCATGCGACCTGTCACCGCCTCAGTACTCTCAACGAGAAAGCGCATGTACATCGCCACTAGCTCGGTGAACTCGTACTTCTGGCCGCCAACGGTAGTCCGGGGCACATCATGTGGGAGGAATGACTTCAGCGAGCGGAGGAATCGCCCTTCGAAGCCGTCTTCCATATACGTCCTAAGGGCTGCATTACCGTACGAGATCACCCCTCTGTCAACCGAGTGAATGACTGTACGTTGAGTGTCTTCCCCTTCTACCAACTGCACAATTTGCGGAAGCCCATCGGCCTCCACAATCGCTACAGCCGAGTTCGTGGTACCAAAGTCAATTCCAATTCGCATTTTTTTCTTGCCTCCTGATCAGAATATACTACGATATCTGCTTTTTTTCAAGGGATTGGCTATACTTAGCAAACATCTTCTTTAATACCGTTTGGGTCCCATATTTTGTCAATATTAACTTACGACATTGAGTACCTACGCGAACTGACATATCTGGGTCGGCATCAAAATCTGCGATACTTTGCGCAAAGCGACCTGGCAGCCTATAGATGGATGTACCTAGGTCGTAAGCAGAGAACTTTCCGCGACTATTGGTCAGCATTTCCTCTACCCCTCCGCGCTTGAATGCGACAATAGCTTTCCCTGATAGAGAGATCTCTGCAACCGATCCGGGAAAATTATCGTTGAGAGATAAGATTGGAAAGATGTCGCCCGACGCAATAATCCGAGGAACATCGGTATGCCTCACGTAGCCAGTAAACCTTACTTTGTCTCTGTATTTCCTCGGGATCATTTGAAGGAGCTCACTCGGCTTCAATTTTGTATTTGCCGTCAGACGACTGCCCTCCTCTCCATGATGACCGACAAAACAAACCCTAGCACGAGGCACTTGTGTGAACAACTTCGGCATAGCTCGGAACGCAAACTCGACACCCTTCCTCGACTCAACACTTCCCAGGATAACAATGTTCAGCGTCTCATCGGTGAAGAAGCTCTCTTTCAACTTCCAATTAATGAAACGACGGCCCTGAGCAGTCGTGTAGCGCTCAGGATAATACTCGTACTCATCAATAGGGTTGGGGATCACAATAATTGACCGCAACTGGATGTCATGAACACCGAGTACGTCTCTAGCAACCATCCGCTTTACGTGTGCAGTGCAGGCTGAGATAATGTCAGCACCTCGAATTACTTCATATTCTTGCAGTAGTTGGTGGACGTTTTCCGGGGTCATCTCGAGATCATTTTGACGTACACAAGTGGCAAGCGGCGTGTGTAACCTAGTGACTTTCAACACATCCTTTCGGTTCAACGTTTTGAACAATTTGGCACAATGGCCCTCCCATTCACCCGACTCAATCAGTGTTCTCCCCAATGATGCCTTAAGAATGTCAAGAATCTTTTCTTCGATTCGAGACTGAAAGTTGATTGATTTAGAAATTCCTAGATCTGCATGTTTGATCGCTCGAAAAAATGGATATTTCTGAAGCGACAGATCTGGCGCGAGGTAATAGCGGTGCACCCCAAACTCGTCCAGTTCTTCAATATCTTTCTTCGTGGGCGACTTAGCCACCCAGTAAACATTCACTTCAGGGTAAAATCGCTTAATTGCACGTGTAAGAACCCCAATATAAGTCCCAATACCTCCCGAAACGATCTTTTTATCGTCCTCGCTACTGACAAAGATAACCGTATCAAATCCTAATGTATTCATGGGTCTAATAACGTTTTTATTGCAAATGGCGACAACTGGTTACCCGACAGTTCTGTTACCTCTATCCACTTTGCCCCTAATGAATCTTCAAAATCCATTTCGGCCGTCTGATCCGTACCGTCAGTGACGACCTCGTAGATTAAACCTACTTGGTACATCGAGATATTCCCGCGTTCGTCCGTAAAGTTAGTTACAACGCTTAGATTCTCTAGAAGCTTTGTGGAAGTTACGACCAGACCTGTTTCCTCCATTACTTCTCGAGATACGGCGTCCATTGGGGACTCCCCGTGTTCTAACTTTCCTCCAGGCAGGTCAAGAAGCCCCGTATACGGTCCTCGTGCCTTTTTGATCAATAGCACTTGAGTACCATTGCGAATAATGGCATATACGCCAAGGTGAAGTACATTTTGCATAGTTAAAGAAATGGCTCCGAGACATGCGTCCGGAGCTAATTAACGTAAACATTCTAACACGGCTCGCTCGCACTTAACAACAAACTCGTGCTGACAAACGAACTCGTTTTGCAATATGAGATCACACTTACCGCGAAACTCAGAACGCCCGTAGAACCGGTCGTTGAGTTCACGATTTATCATCTCACGTTTTTCACGGTATTCGGCCGTCTCATTACGTAGTGCCAAGCCGAGATTCGGATCTCCAATCAGGAGAACCTTAACCGCTCCGGGGAGCAACAGGAACCGATCGAAGACGTACGGCGACCCGAGAAGAATCGGACACACATGCTCAACTTCGGATTCGTTCCGATACCCGTAGTAGGCTAAACCGTCAGGACTACGCATATCCACCATGAGACCTTTGGCGGCAATCGCTAAGTACTCCTCAGGGTTCAGGAATTCCATCTCTTGATCATCGTCACTTGCGCGACGAGGTCGAGTAGTAAGCATCCTTGGTCTGGTGAATAATTTTGGGCTTCTCTGTTGTAGACCTCTTGCGAGCGTGGATTTTCCAATACCGCTCATTCCAAATAGGACAAGAAACATTCTTCACCTCCTTCTGGAGTTTCTTATCAGATTTACAACCCAAGGTCAATTGATAAGCTGAATAACTTATCCTTAAGACGAGGGTACGTCTGATTATACACGGACTCGGAGATGGCTATTGGATCAACCGCCTTTACAACGTATGTATAGTAATAGGTCTCGAGAAGCATGTAAATCAGCAGTTGTAGCGTACGCGATAGAACCCTATTAACATCCAGCTGACATGCCGCACACTTGCTGTATGCGGTGGTTAACAATTGACACTTTTCCATGTTGAGTTTTCCACCACTGAAGCCGAAGAAGATGAGTGCACGAGATAATTCATCCAAAGGACGGTCGACTCTCAAGTGGTCGAGATCAAGTATGTGCACCTCCCCCTCTTCATCAACGATAATGTTTGATTGAGATAGGTCGCCGTGCACTACGGTCATACCAGAATCCTCATCATCTATTTGTCTAAGCGACTGCTCGAGTATGCCACGGACAATTCCGATCTCATCCATCTCGCTGCACTTTGCCAATAGATCATTGAAGTTATAGTCTTTTGGACCCTGTAACTTCAAATTATCGGTATTGAGTGATTTAATTGCAACCATGACTTGAGCAAGTTTCTCAACCTCGTTTGCTGAATCAAGATCAAGATGTACGCCTTTTACGTACTCAAAAACGAGACCACATCCATCCAATAAGTCGATTGGCCCACAGCTGACTCTGGGGGTATTTATACCCTTGGCACGGAGACCCTTCGCGTTTGCGATTGCGCGATGCATATTATGAATATTGCGTGTGGGGTAGTGTTTAAGTATGTAACCCTCCCCTGTGGAGAGCTCAATCAGGTAAACGGCGTTATCCACTCCGTGAGGAATCTTATTGACACAAACTACCTCTCCGGAAAGATTCTGTTCTAACTTACGAAGTTCTGCGCTATGCAACATATCCCTTCTTTGCAACAACGGTAATAACAGAAGGGAAAGTTTCAATGTTTACCGTGTTCCAATACTTTGAGAATACACGCCATAGAGCCGCAACTGGTCGCAGTGTCAGGTTGAGGATAATTCCACGATTCTTCAAGAAGTCCTCTGCCATCCATCCAAGGACATGGAATGCCGAGTGCGTATATTCTGAGGAAACTATTTGTAGACCGCTATCCTCTAGAAGGAACTTGAGGCCATCTTCTGTAAAACGATAGTAGTCGCACGGTACCTTGTGTACCGGTTGAAAAAATGGTACGCAGCATACGAGGGTTCCACCTGGCTTTAGCACTCGAGCCATCTCTTTCACCGCAACCCATGGGCGCTCTACGTGCTCTAGAACCGCAATATTGAGCACGGAGTCAAATTCCTCGTTGCCGATTGGAATGTTCTCGATACTTCCTACCAAACCGATATCTTCTCCAGGGAAGATATCGAGATTATGTACTTCAGACGCATTGGGTAGGGTCGGTCGACGTGTCCCACACCCTGCGTTTAGCACCTTACCGGTAAGCAGACCACGCTTGTCGCCAAGCTCATCATCGAGTGTTGGCCAAATCACCCATTTCATAGTCCTTGAATGTACTCGTTAAGCCGGTCGCTAGGCTTCCAACCAAGCCGATCCAAGGCGTCGCTATGCTGCCGTAGGGTAACCGGATATTCGCCTGGACGAGACGGTAGGTTTACTGACTCCACACCAAAGTGATCTTGAAACATCTTATATACCTCATTTATTGAGTAGTTTTTTCCCGTACCAAGTTCCCAGGCATCTTCGTGTTCCTCGTCCGATACGGCTATACGATAGAGGCCGTCTATTATATCTTCTACATGGGTGAAGTCGCGTCGCTGTAACCCATCTCCTACAATCGAAATCTTCTCACCATCTCGTACTTGTCGGCGCCAAATTCCAATAACCGCCGCCCAGTCTCCGTCAAGGATTTCTCCCGGTCCATAAACGTTGTAAAAACGCGTGATCTCGGCCCTTACCTCAAAGATACTTTTATACATTTTACAAACTTCTTCGCCCAGATACTTGTACATCGCATAGGGTGACTGTGTCGGATCGTGCCAACGAGATGACGATCCGGCGTATATAACCCTCACGTTGTTATTTCTTGCCCATTCGCATACAGCCTCTGTTCCGCCAACATTAACACGAAATGCTTCAGTCGGATTCAGAAATGTTGGCTGGATTCGACTGTGAGCTGCTAAATGGAACACGACGTCAAAATCGCCGCCAAGCTCGTGGATATTCTCTATGTCCTTATAGATATAGGAGGCTCCCGACAGCTCATTCTCCTTCATGCCTGAAGACAGATCATCGAGCGAAGCAACAAAGTGGCCTTCAACTAAAAGTCGCTTGACTAAATTGTGACCAATAAAGCCGTTTCCACCTGTAACCAAAATGTTCATAGTTGTATCGTTTTATGACCACTTATACGAGAAGGAGCTAATCTCGTCAACTCCAAGAGTACCAATACACACTCTGTACTCAATGCACCATTCGACCCATAAATCACCAAAACGGATGTATTTAGCAAAACCAGCTTCGTCTCCAAAACCTTTTTTGTCTTCAATGTCGCCCCAGTCAAGACTCATCGCTCGAGAACACGAGGCTTATGCCGCGGGGTTATGGCTTTGCAAAAAGAACAGGCGTTGGCCTGTTCTTATTCCTCACGCAGATCAAGGTCTTGCAAGAGTTGTTTTTGTTTCTTGTTCAATTTTGTTGGAGTGACTACAAAGATGGTCACAAGTTGGTTTCCTCGTCCACGACCCGTCTCAATGCCTTTACCCTTAATACTCAAAACGGCTCCCGACTGCGTACCAGCGGGGATCTTCATCTTGACTCTGCCATCAATCGTCTCTACCTCTACAGAATCACCGAGGGCCGCCTGCGTAAACCCAACGGATACCGTGGATCGTAAATCAAACTCATCTCGTTCAAAACGGTGATCTTCCCTTACAAAAACACGAATAAACAAATCTCCCGGCTCCCCTCCAAATGGTGCCGCCTCTCCCTTTCCACGTACGCGCACAGACTCTCCATCGCTCATACCCGGTGGAAGGGTTATTTTTATGGTGGATTGTTTTTTTACGGTTCCCTCCCCGCCACAGGTAGCACAGGCATGTTCCGCCTCTTCGCCTCTCCCCTGACACGTGTCACAGGCAACGGTTTGTGCGATTTGCCCAAATGGTGTGTTGCGCGCAACACGTCTGACTCCTTGCCCGGCACAGCCTGTGCACTTTCTGGTCTTTCCATCCTTGGCACCTGTTCCACCGCATGTATCGCACGCATCCATTTTACGCAGTGTAACCTCCTTCTCTGCGCCTCTTACAACTTCCTCAAGTGTGAGTTGCATATCTACCTGAATGTCCTGCCCGTGTGTTTTACGTCTCCCTCTTCCACTTCCTCCAAACATCCCACCAAAAATATCTCCCAGATCTCCCAAATCGCCAAAGTCAAAATTGACGCCCTGTGCGCCAAATCCACCAAAGCCGGTGCCTCCTCCCCCACCACCTCCAAACGCCGCCTCACCAAATTGGTCGTATTGCTGCCGCTTGGTTTGATCTCCCAACACTTGGTACGCCGAGTTAATTTCTTTAAACTTCGCTTCATCACCACCTTCTTTGTCCGGATGGTACTTGTGCGCCAATTTGCGAAACGCCTTCTTTATTTCCTCCTGCGTTGCGCCCCTCCCAACACCTAAAATTTTGTATGGATCCGGCATGTAAACGGGAATTAGTATCAATGTTTTGTATTCTAGAGCCTGCCTGTCGTGTTCTTGCCACGTCTATCTACCAGCACAAGCATACCCTATAACGTAGAACTTCTTTCTATCGGGGCGCGTGGAATACAGTCCCGAGCGACCCTTACTCAATCTGAAACGTACCCGCACCGGAACGATTATACACATACGCCTGATCCCCAAGACCAAAGCGAATCTCATTCGGATGATCCAACAGAACGTCCCAAGGAATCCTCAACTCATCAATCTGCCCCTTGGCAACCGTCGTTGAATCCGTAGCAGAAGACAATAGATAGTTTGGATCCTCTCCGTTTGTATCAATGGTTACCTCCAAATCCCCGCGTGTGATGGCGGTTGACCATCCGCTATCGTCGCTCGTGGATGTTGCGGATCCAATCAACACACGCTCCTTGGTTGTAAGGTCGATCGTGTATACACGCTCTGTTGCTTCACCCGCATCACCCATCACCATTGTTATAAGGAGCTTATCTCCCACCATCTGTGCATCACCAAAGGTCCCCATTTCATGACCGGGAATCACATTCTCCCCACGGATGGAAGAGAAAAATCCGAGCACGTCTACCTCATGAACGTTTTTTTGACGCATCACAACACACAGGCTCTGACCAAAGGCACCACAATAGTCTTGGTTTATGTCCGTATCTGGAACGGTCATAATCCGTATGGTGTCCAAAGCACCTAATCGGAGTCGTCCCGCCTCTACAAGCAGACCCGTCCTAAGTGCCTCGGAAAGCATGGACTGAATCTCTGCGGACGCATCTGCGGCGGATGGGTATCCCTCAAGCGCATATTGATCGTAGATGGATTTGATGGTTACGGCGTCCACTTCATTGGAAATCGACTCCTCCAGAGACTCCACCTCTTCTGCGTCTACGTCGATCGCTTCATCTACGTCTTCTGCACGAGGCAACGTTGTGAGCACTCCTCCACCCACAATGGCGATCGACACAATGAAGAGTGCCATCCAAAACGCAAAAGAACTTTCTCGAGCATGAGCAGCCGGCACAGAGGAATCCGTGTAAGCTGCTTTTTTTGATGATCGTTTTGTGGTGCTCTTTTTTGCAGGCATATTACTCCGCCGTTTTGTTATCCTTTACATCAACGTCTTCCACCTCCGCTTCTTTTACGTCTTCCTTTGGTGCCTCTTTTGACTCATCTGCCTTTACCGTCTGTTCTGCCTGATACATCGCGGCTCCTACCTTTTGCGCGGCGTTTGTAAGCACATCGGCCGCTTTTTTGATCGCTTCCATATCTTCTCCATCCTTTACCCCCTTGAGCACCTCCAATTTCTCCTCTACATCCTTTTTATCGGCCTCGTTTACCTTGTCTCCACCCTCCTTGAGCATCTTCTCTGTGGTGTAGATAAGCGTTTCTGCGAGGTTTTTGGTTTCTATCTCCTCACGCTTCTTTTTGTCTGACTCCGCGTTTGCTTCTGCGTCCTTCTTCATCTTCTCAATCCCTTCTGTACTCAAACCCGTTGAGGAGGTGATGGTGATTTTTTGCTCTGTGCCGGTTCCCTTATCTACGGCTTTTACGTTGAGGATACCGTTTGCATCAATATCAAAGCTGACTTCTACTTGTGGAACGCCACGTGGGGCCGGTGGAATACCGGAGAGAATAAAGCGTCCAAGCGTTTTATTGTCTTGCGCCATCTCTCGCTCTCCCTGCAGCACGTGAATCTCTACGGAGTTTTGATTATCCGCCGCAGTAGAAAAGATTTGTGACTTTGAGGCGGGGATCGTGGTGTTACGTTCAATCAATTTGGTAGACACACCTCCCAACGTTTCCAATCCAAGAGACAACGGCGTAACGTCCAGCAAAAGAACATCCTTTACGTCTCCCTGCAACACACCGGCCTGTACGGCAGCACCCAAGGCGACCACCTCGTCCGGATTCACGCTCACGTTTGGCTTCTTGCCAAAAAATTCTTCCACCGTTTTGAGAACGAGTGGCATACGCGTCATTCCGCCAACCATAATCACCTCATCTATGTCTGACGCCTTCATCCCGGCATCCTCCAAGGCTTTTTTGCAAGGCTCAAGTGTTTTGATTGTAAGGTCGTGCACCAACTCTTCCAATTTTGCGCGCGTCATGGTCATAACCAAGTGCTTTGGACCATCTACGCCCTGCGTAATAAACGGTTGATTGATCTCTGACTGTTGCGACGTGGACAATTCAATCTTCGCTTTTTCCGCCGCCTCCTTAATACGTTGTAGAGCAAGTGGATCCGCACCAAGATCGATGCCTTCCGCGTTCTTAAACTCGGCAATAATCCACTTAATGATTACCTGATCAAAATCATCTCCACCAAGGTGTGTATCTCCGTTTGTTGACTTTACCTCCACGGTGTCGTCCGAAATGTCCAAAATAGACACGTCAAAGGTTCCACCACCCAAGTCATAGACCGCAATTTGCTGACCGACTTTTTTATCAAATCCATAAGCCAAAGCCGCCGCCGTAGGCTCGTTTATAATACGTCGAACCTTGAGTCCTGCAATCTCTCCGGCATCTTTTGTTGCCTGTCGTTGCGCATCGTCAAAATAGGCCGGCACGGTAATCACCGCCTCCTCAATCTTCTCACCAATCTTTGCCTCCGCATCCGCCTTCAGCTTACCCAAAATCATTGCAGAGATTTCCTGCGGCGTGTATTCCTTGTCACCCAATGCAACCTTGACTCCCTCGCCCGACTGCACCAACTTAAATGGAAACAGTGCCGCATCTCGCTTGACCTCCGGATCATCCCATCGGCGACCAATAAGACGTTTGAGAGAAAACAGTGTGTTGCCGGGGTTTGTAACCGCCTGTCGTTTTGCGGCCACTCCCACCAGTCGCTCACCTGTTTTGGATTGTGCCACAATAGAGGGTGTTGTTCTGTGCCCTTCTGCGTTTTCTAAAATGAGCGGTTTCCCTCCTTCAATCACCGCGATAGCAGAGTTTGTTGTTCCGAGGTCAATGCCGAGTATTTTTGCCATATGATTTGATTTATTATTGTGATCTATTGTGCATTCTTAACGGGAGCTTTTGCTACAACTACGCGAGCAGGGCGAATCAGCTTATCAAAGAGTTTAAAACCGCGCTGGAGCACCTGTAAAATCGTCCCTTCCGGTTGATCGCTTTCTCGTTCCTCCGCCGACTCTTGCTCATTTGGGTTGTAGATGCCCGTTGGCTCCAGTACGATGAGTCCCTGCTCGGTCAGCTTATCCAACAAGAGTTTTTGCACATGTTGCATGCCCAGAAGCCAGTTTTGCATCTCCTTTTGTGTTGCCTCGTCGCAGCGCTCCGTGTTTGGCGTCTGCCGCATGGCCGCATCAAAGTAATCAATGGTTGGAATCAGGTCCTGAATCAGTGCCGTATTGGCGTACCTGGCAAACTCCATTCGCTCCTGGGAAGAAGATCGTTTAAGGTTCTCATAATCCGCAAGCGCGCGTTGCCAGCCGGCTAAATACTCTGCGGCAAGCTGATCTGAGGTTTTTTGCACCGGCTCCGGTGTTCCCTCCTCTGCAATAGGTTCTGATCCGATTGTTGTCGGCTCATCTTGCTTGGTTGGTACCTGTTTTGCTGTGTTCTTCTTCATACGTTAATGGGTAAGGAGTCTTCTTACTTCCCGCAATAAGGCGCGGTTATAACCGTAGTTCATCCGTGTGGGGCCGATGATGCTCACCACTCCGTGCACGCCGGACGGATCATCAAAGGAAATAAACAAGGAGGACAGTTGCTCACCAAACGGATTCTCATTTCCAATAAGGATGCAAACATCGTTAAATCGTTTGCGCATTAACTGAGCCATGGTTGCGTCCATTACATCCATTAGCTGACTAAATCGGCGCATCTGATCCGCACTTGCAAACTCGGGAAGTTCAAACAGTTTAGAAATACCTGTTGTATACGCATGCCGTGGACCGAGGGTAAAGACAACCGCGTTACCCGTGAGTGCCGCCAGTTGGACGCAGAGCTGCCGTAACCGCACCTCCATATTACGTACGCGCGACTGTTCTACAAGCTGCTTATACTCGCGCTCAAGCTGACGTTTTTGCTCCAGGAACGTCTCTATGTAATAGCGATATCCTTTGTCTGTGGGAACACGTCCGGCCGACGTGTGGGGAGAGACCAGGTAGCCTTCTTCCTCCAGTTCAGCAAGATCATGACGAATCGTGGCACTGGACACACCAACGTCCGACCGCATCGCCAGTGAAGATGAACTTACCGGGTCTGCGGTTTGGATGTAGCTTTCTACAAGGAGTTTGAGTAGTTGTTCTTGTCGCTCGGTCATGGTCTGTATTAGCACTCACCATTCTACTCTGCTAGTTATTGTGTGTCAAGAATCGTCTCCTTTTCTCTCAGCCGGAATACACAAATAAAAAAACCCTGTGCTGCAAGGGTCCTTCTCTTATCTGTGACGTTTGCGTATGGAGTGCCCTTTGCGTTTTGCTACTCGGTCATGATACCGAGCAAAGACAACCTCTCCCACAATACCAATACTTAAAAACATCAACGGGATGCTCAACAAGGCATAGATACTTGTTATCAGCCGAGAAGGGTCTGAGGAAGGTGTCAGATCTCCGTAACCCACCGTCGTCACCGTAGAAACAGAAAAATAAAACGCTTGGATCCATGTCCAATCCTCCAGCCGATGAAAGATGATTGTTCCTCCTATCAACAATGACGCCAAGAGAACAAAAATCAGGCTGATGCGCTTAATAAGCTGATGCGTTATCGCATTCATAAAGCTATTGTATCAATAACGAGTTCTTTTCTCTCATTTTTGTGTGGATAACAACTATGATCAAACAGAGGTTTCCCCTTGACAAAACAGGTCTTTTGAGATATGTTCATTTTGTTGGAAAGGTTTATTGAGTCTGTGAGATAAGCGCTGTGTTTATCGATCATTGGTAAACAAGGCGCTTGTCTCATGCACGAGATGGCCGTGACCGTCCGAAGACGGATCGATTCTAGGGAGACGGTGATGAAGAATTTCACACCCCCGCAGTTGGACATGTTCCGGGAGGCCGCCGCATTGGAGGCCTCCGTACTCAACCTCAGCCGAGCCCAGTTCCAAGGAGTCCTGGGCCACAAGAGGCTTCGCGGCATGCTGCGAGACCTTCTGGTGGAGCTCGGACAGGAGCGCCCGCCCAACGCGGACGAGGCTCGCGTGCGTCTGTGGGACCATTTCCTGGGGGTCTCCGATACCCGCAAGGTCTTCGGGGACCTGATCTCGGACAACATGGTCCGAGAACTGGGCGACGTGCCTGATGCTCTGCTGGCTCGTGTCAAGGCGAGCCAAAGTTCGGGCGAGATGCCGCACCTCCGGCTCTTCCTGGATCCGGGGCTGTCTATCGACGTCATGGTCCAGGTGCGAGGCGTCAACTACCGGTCCACCTACGGCGACATGATGCTCGCCAGTACCAACCAGCCTTGCTGGCGGCTGATGGATGTTCGCCGCTTGCACAACCAGAGTGCCCGGCGGATCCTGACCATGGAGCTGATGGGTCTTCTCTCCAAGGGCATCAGCCAGACGGGTGAGTTGAAGCAGCTCCAGCTCGTCCGCAAGGACACCGCTGGTCACACGGTCTATATGACCTCGCGACAGGAGGTTCAGGGCCACAAGGTGCAAATTATCGGGTCGGTTCGGCCGAGCCAGGAGATGACCATCACGGTCCCCCTGATCCGTCCGTCGAACCAGGAATGCCGGCACGCGACGCCGGAAGAGATCCGATCCGCCTACAACAGGGAGATTGCGCTGGAAAGCGTTACGCTGCCTGACGGGAGGCGGTTCTTCTCCACCAGGATCGACGGAGTCGTTGTCCTGGTGAGCGAGATCACCTGGATCAAGTAGCCCAGCGCCTAGCACCCACGAGGGGGGCGTCCGCAATCCTGCGGGCGTCCCCTCTCATTTTATCTATTCCCTATTGACGACTTCCGTTCTTTCTTATATCCTCTCGTTGCGTTTATTCTTCAAAAGACCCCATCCCGGCCTTGCCGGAGACAGCGGGTTCTCATCCCGTTTACGCTCGATCGTTGCTGAAGCGCAAAAATAGAATGGCCCCATCGTCTAACGGTTAGCCCGGCGGAGCCTGGTCCGGCTTCGCCGGAGACGTACATCTAATAAAATTCATGTATTATCTCTACATAATAAAGAGTGATGTGTTTGATCGTATTTATATCGGTACAACAGCCCATATAGATACGCGTGTAACACAACACAAAATAAAGATTTTCTGTAATACGGCCCCATCGTCTAACGGTTAGGACAGCAGGTTCTCATCCTGCAAATCCGGGTTCGATTCCCGGTGGGGTCACCAACAAAAATGCATCAGCTTGCCTGGTGCTTTTTTGTTGGCACCTCCCGCGGAAATTGAATAAGAGGGATGGTAAGGGAGAACTTCTCCCTTACTTGGGGAGGGTAACAGCGAATCCGTTTTACGGATGAGTGCCCTAGGGGCGGAAGCTCCTAGGGAGAGTGGAGCCGCCCATAGTCACGGGCGTGCGAAGCGACGTGAGTTCCCGGTGGGGTCACCAGAAACATCGTCTCAGAAATGAGGCGATGTTTTTTTGTAATATTCCATATCCCTCCCTGATCCCTTTTACAAAGCTTTGAGGGGTGTATTCATTGGTGCTATACTTAGTTCACTGGTGGTAAGTATACATTGTTTATACTCTTCACTGGTTTTTTCATCAAGACTGTTGTGTATGGACGTTATGAAAATGACACCGAAGATTTATCGAGATACCCCTTTCTTCTTTTGGAGCATGGTTGTGTACTTTTTGGTATTTCCGATCTTGTATCTTGTCATGGATATTTTCCTTGCCGTGTCCATTATTTTTCCTCTTGTTCTCATCGGATCGATAGGGAGCCTGATAAAAGATCGGTTGTTGGGCAAGGTTGGATCAATCTTACTTCTGCTTCCATTAGTCTTAGGGTTCATTCCAGAAGGTTCGAAAGAATTTCTCGAGGGCGTGTCGAGGTTGTATCCATATTTACTGATGCTGTTCTTTGTCGTTATTTCTGTCGTGGAATTTCATAAACAGTTCAAACAAAGAGTGCATGTAGAAGATAAACGTTTGACCGTTCTAAAGAGAGGTCTTGCTGTGAATGCATTTGTTGTATTTTTCGCAGGCTGGCAAGGACTTGTTGACTATTCAAATGGTCAGACCCAGCCATTCCTATTGGCTATTGAAGAAAACGTGCCCTTCTTCAATAGCGTAAAACTTTTACATTTCATCCTTCCTGTATTTGCACTCATCTCACTTGTGGGATTCTGCGCTTCTCTTTTCATCTATCTCAAGCATAAAAGATACGGCAAGTACGTTCTTTGGTACGCGCTATCCTTATGCGTATCGTTGTTGCTGTTTAGCTTTTTGTTCATGCTAGGCATCGCAGGTGTTTAGGATTTCTTGGGGCTGGTTAGAGAGAAGTTCTCAGATACTCACTCGGAACACATCCAGTATTTCACTTGGTGTTTTGTTTAGAGCAGTTATTACATTCTTATTCGAAGAAGTGTCTTTAAAATCTCCTAATAATACGGTAGTACATTGAATTAGATAACTCTTCCCGATCCGTCATACCCCCGCCACAACCAACTCTCGAAACTCCATCCACCCCCTCATCTCCTCCACCCATTGGTTCCAACGAAGTCCCCGTGGGGTCACCAACAAAAATGCATCAGCTTGCCTGGTGCATTTTTGTTGGCACCTCCCGTGGGGATTGAATCAGAGGGATGGTAAGGGAGAACTTCTCCCTTACTTGGGGAGGGTAACAGCGAATCCGTTTTACGGATGAGTGCCCTCTACCCGATGTTGAATTTCTAAAAAGGAAAGAGTCCGTTGTGCAGGAACAAAGAATTAAGAACCAACTTAGTCAGGAAAAATATAAAGCCCGTGCTAAGAACGACGCGCTCCCAGTAGAGGGGACTTGTCGTCTCGCGCGGGGCGAGAGATGGGCGTTCTCAGATGCCAGAGATCTCCCGCACACGCGGGAGGAGTGGTAGAACGTCGTAGAGGAGCAGGCGGGAGTGGTGCCTGCCGGAGAGCTCTTGGAGGATCATCTCCTCGTGTCGAAGACACAGGAGCAACGTCACTCGAAGGTGCGTCAGATCACTTTCACCGTGTATTCCTATGATCTTCCTGCCGCGGTGGTGGTGAAGATGTGTCGGCGGGAACTCGCCGTTCTCAAGAAGCCTCGGTGTGAACGGGCTTCCGTTCTTGAGTGGTGCATCGCCGTCCAGACGCTGTGCGAGCGTCGCCCTATCGACGATTCCACCAAAACGATCAAGTTTCCACCACCAAACTCGGTTTTTCAAGTCGGGCATGATCACTCCTCAGATGTTTCGGCTGCCCCTGCCGTAGGGTGTCTTGCGACCCAAAAAGGTATCACAAAAGACGCCTTTTCGTCTAGGCGGCAGTGGCCTCGTATTTAACGACTCAACGACAGGGTCACTAAATGCACATGAGTGAACACTCGTGTGTTTTGTTCTTCATTCTTCAATGTATCAAAATATCAACGGCAAAGGTCATAACCGTCCCTGCGGGTTTGTTGTCGTTGCCACTCGCCATCGCGTGGATAAAAAGTTTAAGCCCCCAACCGGAAGGTGGAGGCTTGTCGTCGTTATTTGCCCTTGTTACTTGCAGACCTGGCTCAAATCTGCCACAGAAGACAGAGCACCCTTGGCCTGCATGACTTTCAGGACGTCCCGATTGAGTCCCCCAAACTCCTCAGACACCCTGGTAAAGTGCCGGATCAGCTTCTCAAACTCCTTTTCAACCGCTAAATACCGGAACTCCGTGTACGGACGCTTGAGCTCCGCCTTGAAGGCGCTCAGCTCAAAGCGGTCGTATTCCCTATCGTCCAGGAAGATCTGGACCCCCATCACGGCAAGGATGAAGAGATTCTCATCCGCGTAACCTGTATCTCTGTTTGAGACCAACAGAGCCAGCGTTGCACGTGCCGTCTTCCAGAACTCTGCGTGCTTCTTGTAGAGCTGTTCCAGCTCCCAGGTCCTACACAGAATCTCCAGATCCATCGGTACTTGAGCAGACGGGGTCTTTTCGACCGCCCCCTCCGGCGTGGATAGCACCCTCGCCGGAAGCAGCACTCCAACCAACACCATCATCAATAAAAGCGACTTCCCTCGCACGATGTCTCCTTGTAAACCTGTACCGATCACGAAAGCGAACAAAGCGACAGTAAGGGAATGCCGTCGGTTTGTCAATGGTTCTCTCACTTTTTACGCGCCAAACTTTTTTGCCTCTGTGTGCCAAGAGCGCTTTGCCGTTTTCTTTTTTTTCAGCAGCTCGGAAAAAAACGCTCCTCCCATTACGCTCGGCACAATCACAAACGTCGCTCCCCGTTTATACAATGAGTCCGCGTCTACGCTACTACGCGCCGTTACAATCACCACCGTTTTTGCCTTTTTTCTACCCACGAACCCTAAAATCTCCTCATTCACTTCCCTGTCCGGAATCGTAGAAACAATCAGCTTTGCCTTATGAGCTTGTACCGTATATAAAAGCTCTTCGTTAGAAACATCACCATACGTTGCACGTACAGGAAAATCATTCAACCGTTCTATTTGATGTGGGTCGTAATCCACAACTAAAACGTCTTTGTGAACCCCCAGAAGAGATGACAAAATAGCCGCTCCCATATCTTGATACCCAAAAAGTAAAATCGCTGCGGCCCTTTCTCTTTTTCCATCACTTCCTTGCTGTTGTGGCGCCATCCATTCAAAGAGCCATCCAATTTTTTTGTAAATATGTTCACCATACAAAATAAGATAAGAGGAAATGGCAATCGTTACCATTCCAACAACGGTCGCCAGAGGTAATACGGTGGGATCAATCAACCCTGCAGCGATTCCACCCGCCAACACAATAAAAGAAAATTCGCTAATTTGTGCCACGGTCGCGCCCGTCATAAATCCCGCGCGAGGGTGATACCCTATAAAACGCAAAAGTGGCATCACAATCAACGGCTTCCCAATCAACACAAAAAGACTAAAGATAAGCGCCGGAAACCACACCGTTTGTAGTGAATCAAACGAAAGGTTTGTACCCAGCACAATAAAGAAGATAATGAGAAAGAAATCACGCAGTGGCTTGATTTTTAATTCAATTTCTCGATGGAAGCCTGTCCCCGCCAAAGAAATACCGGCCAGAAGCGCGCCAATCTCAATACCAAATCCCAGAAAAAAGAGAGCGCTTGTAACCACAAAGCACCAACCGATCGCCGTCAAAAAGAGCAGCTCCTGCAAACGGGCCGCATACCGAAACAGGCGAGGCAAAAGAAAGCGCGCCACAAACCACAATCCAATTAACACCACTCCCGCCTTGAGCAAGGAGGTAGAAATTAACTCGCCTAAACTACCGCCATCGCGTAGTGCCCCCAACACCAGCAGCAACCCCATTGCCAACAAATCCTGAACAATCAAAATACCAACGCTCAATTTTCCGTGCAGTCGCTCAAGTTCCTCCTTATCTGCAAGCAACTTGACCACAACAATGGTACTGGAAAACGCAAAGGCGATCCCTAAAAAAAGACTTGTCGTCGCCGTAAATCCAAGCAGCGTTCCCACAGCAAAACCAAGACCCGCCGTAAGGAACGTTTGTCCCAGTCCAACCAAAATCGCCACCGATCCAATCTCCTTCATGCGGCGCCAGTCCAAATTCATTCCAACAAGAAACAGTAGGAAGGCAATGCCCACCTCAGAAAAAGCAAGCATTGTTTCCGTCTGATGCACAAATCCCAAGACTCCGGGACCAATCATAAGCCCGGCCAACATATAAGCAATAATAAGCGGCTGCCTGATTCTAAAAGCCAATAAGGCCAAACCACTGGCAATAATGATTACAAACGCAATCTGCAAAAAAATATTTTGAAGGAGAAACTCCATACTAGGCGGCGAGGTGTTGTTGATCTCCCTTATTGCCCTCTTCCGACGATTGGCTCGGTTGACGTTTGCCCAGCAGGTCTTGCAGTTCTGTCCATTCGCTTTCTGTGAGCGGTCTCTCTACCAATTGCCTCTGGCGCGCCTCTTCAATAAGCATGTCTATTTCTTGCCTCTCCGCTCCCTCCAACTCAACAGGCTCTAAAAGCGGCGGCCCTCCAATCGTTGCAAGAACATCCTGTGCCAAGATACACACAATCTCCGCATCCTCACGCGTGCGAATTGCAGCACATTCTTTTTTTAACAAGGCTATTTGGTATCCTCGCTCGGCCTCCGCATCTCCATTGTACAGGGCAAACTGTTTATCCACGGCGTCTACCAAGCGTTGAGCCTCCTGTTTTGTTTGCGTTTCTCCTTCCTCGGCCAATGCCAACACCTCTTTTTGACGCACAAAATCATACTCCCTTTCCTCAAACAACTCGTCCAGGATATCCGAAAGCGTTTCCGATAGCACATGCATGTCCATTCCTAGTCCATCGGCGTATTTTTGCCAGGCTGCAACACGTTCTCCCTTCTCTGCGTTTGCATGCGGCAAAACAATATCCCATGTCAATTCTGCCAGTCGCAATTCTGCAGGGCTCAACGGTTGCCCCGTTTGTTGCGTAATAAATGTTTGAATCGATTCGCGACTTGTTGCCGTTTTATAAAACGTTCCATGGATTTGCTCTTCTATTTGTACAAGTAGGGGCCGCTGTATTTTAATCCGATCAAGGGAAACAAGGCGCAACCACCGCGCTAAGCACATGCCAAGGGAATACAGGTCTTCCAACGACTTTTGTTGCATACCGCCAGCATAGATCTCCGGCGCTGCATAGCGCGGGGTTCCACTAAAATCGTCTTTTCTTCTTGGCACATCTATGTGCTCCGCTAAACCAAAGTCCACCGCGCGCGCCAAATGCGGCAGTTCCTGATCCATGCGAATATTGTTGGGCTTAATGTCTCCATGAGACCAGCCGAGGCGATGTAGGCTCTGTATGTGCTGTACCACCGATTCCATGGCAACCGCCCCTATTGCCCTCTCTGTGTGCGCCCTGTCTGCCGTGTTATAAAAATCAAATGCGTCTAATGATGCCTGCATATCTTCTCCCGGTAAAAACGCCAGCAGCATACCAAGCGCTCGCTCACCATGCGCATCTTCTACGCGTCGCAGGTCTTGTAGTGCGCCAATTTTTATAGAAGCCGCAATCTCTTGTTCAAGATGTCTTTTTCTGTCTCCAATCTGCTCAATGTCAGTGCGTAACTCTGCTCCAGACGGCAGACTTGCCACTTCCTTATAATGTTTTTCTATTTCCTTTCGTGAGGGTTCGTAGAGATATTTCATGGCAGCCACACGCCCGCGTGGTCCGATCATGGCTCGCTCCCATCCGGCGCGAGGAGTCTGACGCACCCGAAACACCTCTCCAAAAGCCCCTCTCCCAAGACGATCCTCAACATGCCAATCCTTACCAAATAATTGCACAAATTCTTCTTGTTGCTCGAGTGAAAATAAACTCGCAGATTCTATCATCTGCACCGGAAACACCTCCAATGCGACTCCTTCATTCTCCGTAAGAGCATGCGGTAATTCTTTTTCCTCGGTGAGATCTATCTCCGCACTCTCCTCTGATAATTCCAATTCCCCCGCACGTGCGGCCTTACGCGCGGCGGTTTCTTCTGCCCAGCCTACATGATGTCCTCCAAAATCCATACTTATGTGCTAAGCCATTTTCCATATTGTCGCACAAGCACTTCCGGCGCCTTGAGCGGTTCCGCCATAAGCTCCTTTACAATCTTTTCCATGCGTGCACCCTGTGATCCTTTTACCAACAAAACGTCGCCTCGCTTCATGCGCTCTTGCAAAAATCGTCCGGCATCAACCGAGTTGGCATAGGTATACACCTGCGTTTGCGCCATCCCATGTTCCAATGCGGAGCGCGCAGCATCTCGTGCGTGTTCACCAACCGTCACAAAAAGATCAATCGGCAGTGAGGCGACGTGCTTCCCTACATCTGCGTGCGCCTGTTTAGAATATCGACCTAACTCGAGCATATCTCCAATTGCGGCAATCCGCTGAGAGATTGGATTAATCGGAACGCTGCAGAGTACCTCTAAGGCTGCATGAACGGCTTCGGGCGATGCGTTATACGTGTCGTCTATAAGCAGGGCAGCGATAATGCCGGGTAACAACCGTAATCGACCCGGCATGGGCACATAGTTGGCAACATTTTTTGCAATGGTGTCCGGCGACAATCCAAGCTGTAACGCAACCGCCGCGCCCGCCAAAACGGACCGTACATGCGTATCTCCAATCACGTCCTTCATCACCACGGGCACGGAATCCCTTCCCATTTTTAATAAAAACGTAAGCCGAGATAGTGATTCACCTACAAGCGTCTCTCCATTTGGCCGCATGTCTACATGAATATCTTGCGCGGTGATATCTGCCAATCCAAGTCCGTAACTCACCACGGAACCTTTCGCGAGATGGCACATATCCGCCACGTTACCATCATCGGCGTTTAAAATAGCAATCCCGTCTGCCGCAAGACCACGAATAAGTGATCCCTTTTCTTCCTTCACGTCCTCTAATGTGCCAAAAAATTCTGCGTGCGCCACTCCCACGGCCGTCACTACCGCTATGTAGGGCTTGGCAATCTGACACAGGTATTGAATATCTCCACGTGCGTCCGCGCCGTACTCAAGCACCAAAATCTCCGGATAATTATGTGCGCCACCCAAAGAACAACGCCAGCCGCGCCAAAGCACGGCTAGCCATCCAAAAAACGAACGCCCCGGAGACCGTTCACCCAAAATAGTCAGGGGAACGCCAATCTCATTGTTATAGTTTTCCCCTGTTGCTCGTACGCGACGCGTGGAACCAATCGCCGCCACAATAGCATGGCGCGTAGATGTTTTACCCACGGACCCGGTAATGGCAATAACTTTCGGCTTGTAAGCGCGAAGTGTTTTTTTAGCAAGGTGTGCAAGAACTCGTTGAAGAAGATGTTTCATACAGGACAAAAACGCAGCTCTAAACGGCTATCGTTCTGGGGGAATTTGTTTATAGTGTAGCAGAAAATCCGCAATCTCCCCAAACAGAGGAGCGGCTGTTCCCGTGGCCCATTGGGAAGAACGCGGGTGATCAATACGCGTCAGCATCACAAACCGAGGATCGCGTGCCGGACCGTATCCCACAAATGTAGCAATCGTCTCATCTGACTTGTAGCCCGTGCCACTGTCATTGGCCACCTGTGCCGTTCCTGTTTTTCCAGCGATATAGTATCCATCCACCTTCGCCGGACCCGCATGCCCATTTTCTACCACGGAGACAAGCATTGCCGTTACAAGTTGGGCTGTTTTTGACGAGATCACTTGGCGCAATTGTTCTGGTTCTGTCGCCTCTACTGTTCCATCCGGATATCGAATCTCCTTTACAATGTAGGGTTGCATCATCGCTCCTCCGTTTGCAAGGGCCGTAAAAGCGCGTGCCATTTGTAGCGGAGTAACCGTTAATCCTTGCCCGTAAGAGCTTGTTGCCGAGTAAATTTCTTGCCCTTTATCCACAGCGCTAATTTCTCCCTGTACCTCACTGTTGAGTGGGATACCGATCGCTTCACCAAATCCAAAGTCATGCACATACCGCGCAAACACATCCCCGCCCATTTTGCGCATCACAAAAATCATTCCGGTATTGAGCGACCTTTCCAGCACATTTGTCATTGTTTGGATACCGTTTGCCTTTAAGTCAGAATTGCGAATCGTAAAACGATCAATTTTTTCTTCACCTGTATCGTTGTAGGTCATATTGGGCGTTACCACTCCCGAATCTAACCCCGCCGCCATAATCAATGGTTTAAAAACAGAACCCGGTTCATACGCAGAAAAAATCGTCTGATTATTATATGTTGCAACCGATTCAACCTCGCTGTAAGCGTTTGGATTATAGGTTGGCACTCCACACATGGCCCAAATAGCTCCCGTTTTTGCATCCAAAATAATCAGTGATCCACTATCGGCATCAAATCGATCTACGTTCTCTTGCAGCTTTGTGCAGGCAACGTGCTGAATAGTGCGATCAAGCGTTAACACAAGATCGGCACCGTCCTGCGCACTTTGCAAGTTGCGTGCACCTATACTGATCCAGTTTCCTTTTGCATCCAATTCAGAAAACAAAAACCCAGGCTGACCCGCAAGCGTCTCATTAAAGTATCCTTCCAAGCCGTATTTCCCACTGGATGTTCCATCGGCATCTTCACTCACAAACCCGGTTATATGGGCCGTTGTTTCCTCTTCCGGGTAATAGCGAAATTGTTCACGGAGCAAATGAATTCCCGAAAGATTCGCCAAATGAATCTCATTGCCGACTTCCTCCGATACGCGGCGTTTAATCGGTTCGTATGGGTCGTCGGCTTTTTGAAGTTGTGCCAAAACGCGATCATATTCGGATGGGCTTTGTTCTGTTTTTCCCTCCTCGTTTATAGATTCAACAACCTCGTGAGACAATCCGAGGATATCGGAAAGCACCTGCGCCGTTCTGACAGGGTCGTCCACCTTGCGCGGCTCCGCCCAAACCAGGTTAAGATATTGATTTGTGGCAATGGCGACCTCTGTTCCATTTGCATCCTGCACAATAAGGGATCCACGTTGTGGGTAGAGATCTTTGTAGAGCTCCCGTTGACCACTCGCCAATGCCTCATACACTCCATGTTTGAGCACCTGTAAGTACCCAAGACGGACAATTAAAATCGCCGCCGCCAAAAAAAATCCCGCCTGCAAAAGCCGAATACGGCGTGGATGTATAGCCGACACGGAACGTTTGCCGTAATGCGTACGTGTTTTAGAGGTTTTTTGTGTCATTTGCCTTTAGTATACCACCTTGACAAAATCCGCATTTTCTGATAGGTTAGACCGTCACATTCCGTCTGAGGTTTGTGCAAAATTCACCAGAAGCAGGCCTGTTTAAGGCTATGCAACACATTTAATTTGATCTGCGCCTACGTGCGCGAGAGGAGGACGCGATGAGCGTGAAGAAGATTGGTTGGATGGGCTTCCACTCGGGTCGTCCGCATTTGGACGACTTGTTGGCAGCCGTGGTTGGATTCCTGCTTGGCCTCTTTGAGGTCGAGTTCATGGATCCCGAGTGCTCGGTGAACCTGATCCTGGACGCGAGCGGCATCTCCAATGCCCTGGCGCGCCAGATGAGCGAGACGGGGCGGGACGCCAACGGTGTGCAACTGCACGCCGCGTGGATCGGTACCACCCCCAACGGTGGGCCCTCCCTCGTCTCCGAGGGCGACCAGTGGTGGTCGCCCTACGACGAGCACGGGAGTGGCAACCCCGCGGACTCGGCCACGGAGCTTATGCTCCATCTGGCCGGAGACGACAAGGCCATTGGCCGGCGGCTCCAGACCATCTTCCGGGGATGGGGCATCCGCGCCTCGGAGGCGCAGGTCGCGGAGTCGGTGGAAAAGCTCCACCACTTTGTGGCCTACACTACCATGAAGGACAACTTTCCCGTCGCCATGCGCGGCGGAATCAGCTGGCTCCTCAAGCAGCTGAACCGGGTGTCCTGCTTCCAGATCGGAGAAGGTGGAAGGATCCGGGAGGAGTCCTACTCCTCCCAGGAGGTCCTCCGGGACCTCCGGTGGATCTACCGCCTGCTCGTCACCTACATGACGAGCAACCTGCAGATTGAGACCTCCGATCTGGCCGCCGTGGACCAGGAGATGGTTCACTGGTACCTCGGTCGCGAGGACGTGAACCAGGTATGGAAGCCGGACACCGCTCCGCGCACGATGGCGGAGCTGACGGTCATGGTCCGGGGGGAGGTGCGCCGAAAGGCGCTGGAGGCCAAAAAGGCCAACCGGGCGTTCAGCCCGCCCTCCACGCTGCTCCGCCGTTTGCGGAGCCTCACCACACTGGTGAGTGACCTGCGCAACCCAGCCGATTGGACATCGGTGGAGGCATGGATGCTCCACCAGTGGATCGGGGCCAGGAAGATCCACCTCGGGATGGACGTGGGCAACACCACGACCATCCAGGAGGTGATCGCCAACCTCGCCGCCCGCGCGGAAGCTCTCAAGGAGAGCGCGCGGGCGGACGCAGTCCGCCAGCAGGAGAAGCTGGAGGGCTGGATCCGACAGCTGCAGGAGATGCAGCTGCGCGTGGAGGACGAAAAGCAGACCCGCCAGCTGATGGCGGGAGATGAACGGATGGACGAGCGGACCGCCGCCTCCCCCTACGGGGTGGTGGCGACCACCGTCCTGCTCCTGCGGCGTTCCCGCCGCAGGGACGGCCTGGCCTTCCCCGAGGGTCAGGCCGTGGCCCAGGAGTACCTCTTCATGGCGCTGGATGCGCTGTGGGGAAAGATGCTCCTTGCGGAGGCAGCCTCCCGTCAGATCCAGGAGGCACAGGAGGACCCCACCTGTACGCCGGCCATCGCGGCCGACTGGCAGGTGAAGGGAGTGGAGCAGCCGGGACTGCTCCACTCCGATGGCATCAACCCCGAGACCCCGGCGGAGGCCCGCCGGATCTTGGGCAAGGGCCAGGTGGGTGGTCGCCAGGTGAAGCGTTTCCCGCTGATCCTGGTCACCTGCGAGAAGCTGCCAGACGGGACTCCCTTTGGGAGCGCCTATCTAGGAGCTGACCAGCGGTACTTCGGTACCGACTGGACGGACGGATTCTTCCGTCACCTCGCGTCCTGGCTCCGAGTCATGGAACTCCGGCGCCAGGGCAACCCGTTGCCGGAGGACCTCGATACCCTCGAGGCGCCGGACAAGGTGCAAGACCACGTCTGGTTCCTGCACCTCAACGGGGACGGAAAGGCCGTCCAGGTGATGGCAAAGAGCCTCCACCGCCGGGATTCACCCGGTACGGAGCTGGACGCCAAGCAGGAGATCCTGCCCGCCCAACTGGCGGTCTACACGGTCTTCTGTGCGTGGCGTGCTGTCGGAGTCTTTGGCAGCCAGCAAGGCCGCCTCAACCTCCGGGCGCGAGACAGCGCCCTGCGGGCGCTCCGCCACCGCCTCGCCTCCACCGCCGACATGGCCGCGGAGCTGCAGCTCATCCTGAGCGAGCTCCGCAGCCAGATCGTCATCCACCAGGCCGCCGTCCTCCCCCTACGGGAGTCGAAGGCGCCGGGTGAAGAGCTCGCCCCCACGAGCTAACCCCCTCCTGCACATGGAGGGACGCGAAAAAAGAGGGGCTCCGCAATCTGCGTGAGCCCCTTTTCCTTTTATCTCTTTTTCTATTGTGCCGCAGCGATCGCTGCAACAAGTTTTGCCCTGAGACCCGTGAACGCCGTAACGGCTGCCTCATAATCTTCATCTCGAATCGCACGCGATCCCACATACCCTTCTTCCTCCCACGCGCTCAGCTGCGTAGCATCGACACCTGCAGTACTCGCATCAATGAGCAATTGACCAACTTCGAGCATCAAATTCAACGACTCCGTTTTTGCAGCACTGTTCATAACAGGTACTGTGGCGCTTGGCACCTCTTGCGGAGGAGCCGCGATCGGTTCTGGCGTAATCGAATCAGATGGTTGAGAAAAACACCCGGCTCCTAAAAAAGAAACAGCCGCCAGAGATAAAATGAGTTTGTTCATATGTTTTGAATCACATCAATAAGTTTTTGTGTAAAAGGAAACAGTCGCAAAATCGCAAGCACGATGGCCACCACAACGGTTGCGCCAATCGCCGAACCAACCCCACGAATCACACCCGCACCAAACTGCAAGCCCACAAACTTTCTACGATTTCCGGCAAAAGAAAACCCGTCTATCTTCTGTACCCGATCCAGATTTGCGTTGAGACGCTTAATCTCGTGTAACATTGCCTTCCCTCCTATTTCTTTTTTCATACGAACAGTATACCAAAAACCCCCGAGCTCGCGGGCATCGGGGGTGTGGGTAGTTACAAGGCGGGCAGAGGTTCTGCGATTGGGTAGTCAAACCAGAAGGCAACGGAAATATCTGTGATTTGTTTGTTCCAGGTGCCTCCGTAGAGGCTTCGTTGAGAAGGAACCATCCACATTGAATCAACCCGAGGCCGCGGTACCCTTAATACGATTATCCACTGAAGAAAGGTTACTCGTCATAGGAATCTTTGAGCAGTTGTACATAGGCATCCTGCTCTGCGCGTGACGTGTAATAAGCAATAGATTCATCCAGTATGCTGAGTGTTTTGATAGATTGTTTTTCTCCTTTTGCCCACTTTGCAATCCACTCTCCCGCCTCTCTTTCATCTTCAACGATTGCGTCACACGGGACGGCAACAAACGGATGTTTCCAATCTGTATGGACCCGTCCGCCGATCTCCTTCTGCGATTTATAAAACTTCCCCCCAAGCGGAGCGATGCCTACGAGCGGTTTCTGGTAGTATTTCGCAATCAGCATTTCCTGCGAGCCGCCCACACTTATATCATCGGTGAGATTCACGATCACAACATCTGCCATCTGAATCAACGTGCAGTCTCGGCCAAAAATAAATTGTGCGTCCGTTTCCGGTAACAAAAATGTCTCTGATTCCTTGGTTGGATCTACATTGATGACTGGCACGTGTACATGACGCGAGAGTGCCAAACAAAACGCGTCACGCCAATCATGCGTGCCAAAGACCGATTCTTTTGAGACCTTGCCGGCAACATACACATAAATCTGTTTCATACCTTTTAAGACAAGAAAGCGGAGGGTGTCCTCCGCTTCTGTTATTTAACTACACCCACTTGTAGACCCGCAATTGAGACACTTATAACAGGCCGCATTGCGAACCATGATGGATCCACACGTGTCGCACGCCGGCGCATCCGCTTGATTATCAAATGTCTGTGTAAGCGAAGCGGCTTTGTACTCCGTTACTCCCGATCCGCCCTGAAACAAGCTTGTTTGACTTGTAGCCGACGCTCCTTCGCTCTTTTGAACGACAGGCGCACTCAAATGATCATCCATACCTTGCTGATCCACCTGAATACCGAGCTCAATTTGCTTATTGACGTCCAAAAACTTGTACGCCATCCACCTAAAGATATAGTCCACCACCGACTTGGCAATACGAATGTGTTGATTATTGGTAAATCCGGACGGTTCAAATCGCATATGCGCGAACCGATTCACCAGAGCCTCCAATGGCACGCCGTACTGCAGAGCAATAGACACGGCGGACGCAAGCGCGTTCATGAGTCCGGAAATAACCGACCCCTCCTTACTCATAACAATAAACAATTCACCGGGTGTTCCATCGTCATACAAACCAACCGTGAGGTAACCTTTGTGTCCCGCAATGGAGAAACGATGTGTAATGGAACGGCGCTCATCGGGCATCCTGCGGCGACGTGGCGTAACAACCTCACGCGTAATAACCACTGGTTGTGGGACCTCTTGTACCGAAGCTGTCTCTCCTTGTGCCGAGTCTCCCTTAGCTCCGTCGTCTTTTTGTTTTAAAGATGTGGTGAGTGGCTGTTGACGCTTAGATCCGTCTCTGTAAATGGCAATCGCCTTTAACCCCATTTTCCACCCCTCTCGATACACCTCTTCCACGTCCTCAATGGTGGCCGATTCCGGCATATTGACGGTCTTGGAAATAGCCCCGGACAAAAATGGTTGCACCGCGGCCATCATACGCACGTGACCCATATAGTGAATCGTGCGCGTTCCTTGAGCCGCTTTAAACGCACAATCAAACACGGGCAAATGCTCCTCTTTAAATCCGGGTGCGCCCTCAATCGTATCTTTTTCCCTAATGTAATCAATAATAGAATCACGCTGTTCCGGGTTGTAATTGAGGAAGTCAAGCGCCTCCGGCACGGTTCCGTTTACCAGTTTTTCCATCCCTCCATCCACCATCCACTTGTATTTTACCAGGGCGATATCCGGCTCAACACCTGTTGTTGCACAATCCATAAGGAACGAGATCGTACCCGTTGGCGCCAACACACTTATTTGTGCATTACGGAATCCAAATTTGGTCCCGTGCTCCAGAGCCTTGTCCCAACTTGATCGCGCTGCTGCCAACACATCCGATGGCACGCCCGCCTCCGGAATTCTATACGCCGCCTCACGGTGCATCCGAATCACCCCAAGCATAGACTCTCTGTTTTGCTCGTACCCTGCAAACGCGCCAATCTTTTCTGCAATCTTGGCGCTTTGATAATACGTTTGCCCGGACATAATGGACGTTAATGCGGCAGACAGATTGCGCCCTTCATCTGAGTCATACGGAAGACCGCGACTCATAAGCAGTGCGCCGAGGTTTGCATACCCAATACCAAGCGGTCTGTAATCAAAACTGTTTTGTTCTATAGACGGTGTTGGGTAGTCCGAGTTTCCCACGGCAATTTCCATAGCCGTAATCATCACTTCCAAGGCGTGACTATATGCCTCCACGTTAAAACTCTTGTCCTCGCGTCTAAACAACATTAAGTTGAGGCTCGACAAGTTACAGGCCGTATCATCCAAAAACATATACTCGGAACACGGGTTGGATCCATTAATTTGATCCGTCACTTTACACGTGTGCCACGCGTTGATCGTATCGTGATATTGCACGCCCGGGTCGCCACACCACCACGCACTTTCGGACATTTTGCGCATCAGTTCTCGCGCTTTATAGGTTTGCGCCACGTTACCCGTGGTTCGCTCAATGGTGGAAAAATCTTGATCCGCCTCCACAGCCTGCATAAACTGATCCGTTACGCGCACGGAGTTGTTGGCGTTTTGGAAGAAAATAGAACCATACGCGTCACCCGTAAACGATCCGTCGTACCCGGCATCAATCAACGCCCACGCCTTCTTTTCCTCCTTTACTTTGCACTCAATAAACTCTTCTATATCCGGGTGATCAATGTTCAAAATAACCATCTTTGCTGCACGTCGTGTTTTACCACCGGACCGCACAATCCCGGCAAAGGAATCCCATCCCTTCATAAAACTCACCACGCCGGAGCTTTTTCCGTTTGATTTTGCCAGGTATTCGCACGACCCACGTAAATTAGACAAGTTGGATCCGGTACCCGAGCCATACTTAAAGAGCATCGTCTCCGTGGTCGCAAGATTCATAATGGATCGCATGTCATCTTGTACCGAGTTGATAAAGCACGCGGAACACTGTGGATGTGGTGTGACTCCAACATTAAACCAGACAGGGCTGTTAAATGCCGCCTTCTGGTTAATCAAAATATGCGTAAGTTCTGCCTCAAATGTGTCTGCATCCTCTTCTGTCTGAAAATAGCCGTCATTGCGTCCCCAATTGGCCATGGTGGTTGCAACGCGTCCTATAAGCTGACGTGCGCTTGTCTCTCGTTCCGGTTCACCGATTTTTCCCTTAAAGTATTTGGAGACAACAATATTGGTGGCCGTCTGAGACCAGGTGACCGGCACCTCTACATCTTTTTGTTCAAAAATAACATTCCCTTTTTCATCTTTAATGGCCGCAATGCGCGTCTCCCATTGAATTTGATCAAACGGATGTTCTCCTGCTTTTGTAAACAACCGATGAACCGTAATACCCTTACCGTATTTTGGTTCCGAACGATGTGTGGGAATCAAATTCTGTTTCTTTCCCATGTACGCACGCGCCACAAACGCCAAGTTGTTGTCTATACATGTGAGCGAAACCATTTCTCGAATATCGCCCGTAGAGGGTACGAGGACACCGTCGTATACCTTGTTCAAACGCGTAATCACATGACCCGTCATGCGTTGTGCATAGCGCAATGCCTTGTCTTGTTTTAAACCGGCCGTTTTTACGGCAGCATCGATGGATTTGTACAACTTCTCTTGAGAAAACGGCTCTTCCTTTCCGTCCATTTTTTTAACCGTTTTAACAGACGTCATAAACGTCCAAACGGCGTCAGCAGAACCTACCACCGTTTGTTGCAACTTGTTGGGCAAAGACATAGTGTATCCTTTTTTTGTTTCTTAAACCTTTCTAACACATCGCCTCTACACGCGGGTAAAAACACGATCTCGTTTGCAGAGATCGTGGAACCAGCCAAGCCTCTCCTCTCACAGATAAAGGATTGATGGGGCTCATCGCGTGTAAAAAAACAAGGGGTCAGGAAAGAGCAAACCTGTACGCCTGTCATTTTGGAATCCGTGACAGTCCCACATCTTGTGCTCCAAATGGAATTCTACCACAACATGCAGTGGTCTACAGCTGTCCATTGTGTCGCACAACACATGGTTTGGGGATAACCTTTTCCTCCTCCCAGGGCCGCTGCCAATCTTAGCATGTTTTGGTCGGAAGGTCTTCCGTCTTCCAGCCTGTCGTAACCCGAGAACACAGGTGTTTTGAAATTTTCCTTTCTTCCTTTTTGTTTCGGCAAAAAGGAAGCCCGAGGCGGAGCCTGGCCCGGCTACACCGGGAAAAACCATGTGTCCTACTCCCTGCAGGAAGACTCTCGTCAACTCTTCGCGTCGCTGCAGGGGTGTGCCAACGTTTACGATTTGTTC
>DOMJ01000025.1:0-18590 GCA_003509895.1 Candidatus Uhrbacteria bacterium
ATTAAAGCTTTAATGAAGAAATATTCAAACATGTGCCGATCGGCACATGTTTGAATATTTGGAAACGGTGGTAATCCTTAGAATCATCTGTCCCCTCGGAGACGAAGGCTTGAATGCGAGATTGCTTCGTCGAGTTTACTTATCTTCAAACACAGTCGTTTTGAGAAGACTCGCGCTGTGGCTCCATCTTTCAAAACACCTATGTTCTCGGGTTACGACAGGATGGATGTGATCCACATACCTCCTATCTCATCCCGATTCGATCCTAAATCTGCTATACTCAAAGAACTATGCGACTTGATGGAGGCGTTCCCGTAAACACATCGGAAGACTTGCAGGAAATCTTGCCAGTAATTCCGCAAAAAAAACAAAAAAGCCCTGCCGCGCTTGTGGGCGGTGGTTTGCTTCTCGTGATCTTTCTCATTTTTGTCTGGCGGATTGTTTTTTTCTACGTAGGCATCGTGCGTGGAACAGCAGAGATTCCAACCAGCTTTCTTCAATCCCTCACGGTAGATGCATCCATTGGCGCTCCTCTTGGCAATACACCCATAGACACGCTGGCCCTTGCCACCCTTGATGATCCAAACTTTGGTGCAAACAACAATAAAGCTCTTCTCACCATTGTTGAGTTTGCCGACTTTGGCTGCCCCTACTCTCGAGAAGCAAGCTACATGGCACGCGCGCTCGCCAATCACACCAACCTCGTGCGATACGTGTATCGCGACTTCCCTATTACCAGTCTCCACCCGGGTGCCGATATTGCTGCCGAGGCCGGGGAATGTGCCCAGGAACAGAATCGCTTCTTTGATTACCACGATAAAGTCTATCAAAATCAATCCAACCTTTCACAAGAAGCCCTGGAACGCTATGCACAAGAACTTGGCATGGACAACAACCTCTTTGTAACGTGCTTAGAGAGTCATCGCTACGCCTCAGAGGTGGAGGAAGACCGTCAAGCCGGAATCCGAGCCGGTGTTCGTGGAACCCCTACGTTTTTCTTAAACGGAGCGCGCATAGAAGGTGCCATTCCCCAGTCAATCTTCACACAGCTCCTCAATCAGTTTATTGCCTCACATACGCAGGCCCCTTTATAGCCCTCATAAGCCTTAAATTGACAAAAAACCCAAAATAAGGCAGACTATCCCTACGTATGAATATGATTACCGTTTTAAATGTTTTACAAATCGTCCTCGCCGTTCTTCTGATGCTCTCTGTTCTCTTGCAACAACGCGGAGCAGGGTTGGGCGCCGGTTTTGGAGGAGATAGCACTGTTTTTACCACAAAACGTGGTGCAGAAAAGGTGCTCTATAATGCAACTATTGTTCTTGGAATTTTGTTCTTCGGGCTATCACTCCTTCGTGTGATCCTTTTCTAAGCACATGAATCCATTCCGGTCACCAAAATCGGGTCCGGTTTCTTCTGGTCATTCTGAAAAACAAAAGCAATTCTTTCGCTCCCTCAAGAAAGGATCACGTTTTCCCAGTTTTGCCCAGTTGACCCACCTACCAAAGCTCATCAGCAAGCGCGAACGTCCGATCTTTTGGACCGCCGCCGTTGTGGCATTGCTCTCCTTTGTATTTATCTTTGTTTGGGGATACACCACGCATCTTGTTATTGTTCCGGCACATGGAGGAACCTATACGGAAGGTCTTATTGGATCGCCACAATTTATCAACCCAATCTACGCATCAGCCAACGATGTAGATGCAGATATTTCTCGTCTCGTGTATTCCGGCCTCATGAAGTGGGACCCGCAAGCAGGTCTCATTCCGGATCTTGCGGAATCCTACACCGTGAGTGACGATGAACTCGTTTACACACTCTCTTTGCGTAGCGACGCCATGTGGCACGACGGAACCCCTGTAACACCCCGTGACATCATTTTTACCTTTCACACAATTCAAAATCCTGATTACGGCAGCCCTTTAAACGGAACGTTCAGAGGGGTCTCCATTGAACAGGTTGACGAGAGAACTGTTTCCTTTACCTTGGACGAATCATTTGCTCCGTTCCTGTCTACCCTAGGCGTTGGGATTCTCCCGGCCGATTATTGGGGAGAATTGGATCCGGGAACCATGCGACTTGCCGAGAGAAACCTCGTCCCTATTGGAAGTGGTCCTTATAAATTTGATACATTGGAAAAAGATACACTCGGCGTAATAAAAAGCTATAAGCTCCAACGCAATACCTCCTACTACGCAGGCACGCCTTTTATTAACACATTTATCTTTAAATTTTATCCGGACACGGTCTCTGCCATTGAGGCCCTAAACAGCAGGCGTGTAGAGGGCATTGCCTTTGCTCCAAAAGACCAACTCTCAAAGCTGAACGGACAAATTGTTACACCCAGCCTGCCACAAATCACCGCACTCTTCTTTAACCTCAAAAAAGATATCGTAAGCGACAAAAACATGCGCGTCGCTCTCGGTTCTGCTATAAATAAAGATATTCTTGTACAAGAAATTCTTCAAAACCAAGCAGCTGTTACCAACTCGCCTGTTCTCAGCTCTTACCATAACGATTCCACTGTCTACGGGAATCCAACCCCCTTTGATCAATCCGTCGCTCGCGCGAACCTGGATACTGCAGGTTGGACCGTAAAAGAAGGAGACACCATCCGCACAAATAAGAGTGATGAAAGTCTGATTCTCACCATCACAACCGTTGATCAACCGGAAACGGTAAGTGTCGCGGAACGCATTGCTGCCATGTGGCGCGAAGTGGAAATTGATGCACGTATAGAGATTAAGAGTCCCACGGAGTTTCGGGACGTTACACTCAAAAATCGTGATTATTCTCTTCTCTTATCCGGAATCCTTATGGGAAGTGACCCGGACCCATATCCATTTTGGCACAGCTCACAAATAACGGCACCGGGGCTTAACCTTTCTCAATTTGCCAATCGGGATGCGGATGGATACATAGAGACAGCCAGATCAACCACAAACATCGAAGAACGACGTACGGCCTACGCCTCATTTGCCGATCAGATTAACTCAGTCGTTCCGGCCATTTTCCTCTATCAACCAACCTATACCTACGTGACAGCAAACAAGATTCATGGTATTGAATTGGAAACCATCGTCGTTCCTTCGGATCGCTTTGGTCGGGTGCAGGCATGGTATATTAAAACCAAAAAGCGTTTGAGTTTTCTTGCGTCTTAGAGTGTATTGTTGGCAAACAAAGTATGGGCAAGTGGCGAAATGGTAGACGCGCTACGTTCAGGGCGTAGTAAACGCAAGTTTATGGGAGTTCGAATCTCCCCTTGCCCACCACATCGTCCGCGAACGCGTGGTAGACCACGAGGCGAGAAAGGAACAAAGTATACCCGATCATTTGCAAAGAGAAGCGCCTATTTTCAAAAATCAAATACAGGAGTATTCCAGGTTGCTCGAATCCTTCGAACCACATGGAATGACCCGTGATTTTGTCACGACATTCACTTACTAATTAGCACCGGGCCATCGGCGTGGTGTAGAAACTGTTATAACTATGATACAAAAGCGGCAAACGCGCCGCCCGTCTCCTGTTGCTCCAAAAGTCTCAGGAGAGGGACAAGCGCCACAGACTCGACGTTCAGCACCACAAGGTGCAAACCGAACTCATCGCGGTAACCGACCCCCAGCTCGACATGGGGGTCAAGGAAATCGACCCATGGCTCGCTCAGGCGGACAACGAGGCGATGCTCCTAAAAAACCCTTATCCAGCATCAACGAAACATTCGTTGTGCATCCAAAAGACATCAAACCCCCCGCAGAAGGTGTCTTGCGTGTTATGGTGCTGGGCGGATTGGAGGAGGTTGGTCGAAACTGTACGCTCCTTGAATACGGCAACGATATTATTTTGATCGACCTTGGTCTTCAGTTCCCCGAGGAGGATATGCCGGGAATTGATTACATTATCCCAAACATGTCCTACCTACGCGGAAAGGAAAAACGCGTGAAAGGCGTTATTGTAACCCACGGCCATTACGACCATATTGGTGGTATTCCTCATATTGTGCCCAAAATTGGCAACCCGCCTATTTACGGTCTTCCGATTACAAATGCTATTATCCGCAAACGCCAGGAAGACTTCCAGACCGCACCGTTAAAGATCCAGGATCTCAAGATGAACGATTCTATTACGCTCGGTAAGTTTAAGGTGTCGCTCTTTCACATTAACCACAACATCCCAGACTCTGCGGGTATTTTAGTTGAGACACCAACAACACGTCTCATTCACACGGGAGACTGGAAGTTTGACTTCCACCCGGTCGGAGCACCTCCTGCCGACTTTCAACGTATGGCGCTCATCGGAAGCAAGGGGGTAGACGTGCTCATGGGAGATTCAACAAATGCAAAATCACCGGGTCACACAATCTCGGAAAAAGTTGTTGGAGAGGAATTAGAACACATTATAGAAAAAGCACCGGGCCGCATTGTGGTCGGAACGTTCGCTTCCCTCCTCTCGCGTGTCCGCCAGGTGATAGAAATTGCCGAGCGCACAGGACGCGTGGTGGCCGTAGACGGATTCTCCATGAAATCAAATGTGGAAATCGCTCGCGAGCTTGGCTACATTAAGTGTAAACCAAGTACCATCATAAAGGTGGATCAGGTCAACCGCTACCAGGACAATAAAGTCATTATTATGTGTACGGGAGCACAGGGTGAATCCAACGCTGCTCTCATGCGTATTGCAAACCGCGAGCATCGCTTTGTGAGTTTGCATGAAGGAGACCTTGTTATCTTCTCTTCTTCCGTTGTTCCGGGAAATGAAGGCTCCGTGCAACGTCTTACGGACACGCTCTACCGTCAAGGCGCAGACGTCATTAACTACAAAATGATGGATGTACACGCGAGTGGGCATGGTCATCAAGAGGATATTAAGCTCATGATCTCGCTCTTTAAGCCGGCGTACTACATTCCTATTGAAGGAAATCATTTTCTACTCAAAGAAAATGCCAAAATCGCCTATTCCCTCGGATGGGAAAAAGACCATGTTTTTGTTGGTGATAACGGGCAAATTATGGAATTCAAAGGCAACCAAGGCTTTATGCGTAAAGAAAAAGCCCCAACGGATTACGTCTTTGTGGACGGCATTGGAGTGGGCGACGTGAGCGACGTCGTGTTACGCGATAGAAACGAACTTGCCGCAGACGGTATGCTTGTGATTGTTACACAAGTAGACGGAAAAACAGGTAATCTTGTTGGAACTCCGGACGTGATCTCTCGCGGGTTTGTGCATATGAAAGACAATCAGGAACTGATTACCGGTATTAAAAAAGGAGTTGAGCTCGCCTTACAAAAAAAGGCTACCACCGGTGGTGCAGATGATGATTATATTCGCGAAAGTATCCGCAATCAAATTGGACAGTTTGTGTTGAAAAAAACAGAACGTCGTCCAATGATTCTCCCGGTTGTTATTCGTGTCTAGGCAAACAACACCTCGCATTTGCGGGGTGTTTTGTTTTAGGGAGATTGCTTCGTCGAACATGCTCATCTTCAAACAGGTGTGTTTTAAGGGTATTCGTAATACTCTTACGATAAAACGCACATGTTCTCGGGGACGAAGTCTTGAATCCGATCTGATCCGGCTCTGATCGGTATACAACATACAGATACTTATACTGCTTTGATCTGATCCTCATACCCACACCGATCCAATCCCCAGATCTCCTTGCTACAAATCCAAACTCTGCTATAATGCAAATGATTCGCATTAACAGGTACCGCATCCATACTCTATGAGACGCTCACTTCCCCTTATTCTTGTAACATTTCTTCTCCTCTTTCTCATCTTGGCCGGATTTTTATCCGCACGAGTAAGTCCTGCGAGTACAAGTACCCTACAGGTCGCGGCAACCATCTTTCCCGTTGCAGACCTTATTGCGCACGTTGGAGGCGATCTTGTAGCTGTGCATTCCATTCTAGAGCCGGGCAGCTCTCCTCACACGTTTGACCTCACGCCACAGAAAGCGATTCAACTGACGCATGTGACGGCAATCTTTGGTGTGGGCCAAGGATTAGACTTGTGGACGGAAGGTGTTTCTCGTCTGTCCGGAGCCCCCATTATTTCACTAGATAAAAACGTACCTCTCCTGTGTGGTCAGGCTCCGCCCGTGATTCAATCACAAGATGAACACGAAGAAGATTTAACCTTCTGTGATCCGCATTATTGGTTGAGTGTTCCAAACGCAATGTTGATGGTAGATCAGCTCGTAACGGAATTGTCTCTCTTGGATCCCGTACACGCAGATACCTATAGATCAAACGCCAACACGTATCTCACAGAACTTACGCAACTTAACGAAGACATTCACACCATAGCCGACAGTATTACAGACCGTGATATTGTCACGTTTCATGAAAGCTTTACCTACTTTGCCAAGGAGTACGGTCTAACCATCCGGGCGACCGTGGAACCTTCTCCGGGACGAGAACCTTCTCCGCAACAACTTGTGGATCTCCAAAAAACCATTAACGTGTACAATGTACGTACGCTCTACAAAGAACCGCAACTTTCAGACAGCGTATTGCAAGCGTTTACAAAAGACCTGAATATCTCCATTCAAACCCTTGACCCACTCGGAGGTATCCCGGGTCGTGACAGTTATTCACAGCTCATGCTCTTCAATGCACACACATTCGCACAAACACCTTGAAGCCACGGCTATCCTGGTAGAAAACCTTTCCATTTCCTTCAACCAACAGCCCGTCTTAAAGAATGTCAGTTTTGAGGTTGCCAAGGGTAGACTTGTGGCCATTTTGGGCCCCAATGGTTCCGGAAAAACCACGCTCATGCGCGCGCTCTTGGGATTACAACCCTACCAACAGGGAGTTATTCGCCTATTTAACGAACCGATTTCAGCTCACTACGGTAACATTGGTTACGTGCCGCAAAAGTTCGCGCCGGACAAAAGCGTCCCTATGACGGTGGGTGAATTTTTAGATATTGCACGTGATAGACGTACGCCCATTCATCGCCTCAACGAATCATTAGAAGAAGTCGGTCTCAATCCCGTATCCGCCCGTGCCAAGCAAATGGCGACCCTCTCCGGCGGCCAACTGCAGCGCGTGCTGATTGCTCGCGCTATTATGCATCATCCGGACCTGCTCTTTTTAGACGAACCTTCTACCGGTATAGACATTGCCGGTGAGCAAACACTTTTTGAACTGATCGGTACTCTGAATAAAAAACATGGAATGACCGTAATCATGATTTCGCACGAGGTGAATATGATTGCTGCAAGTGTTGACCAGGTGCTCTGCTTAAACACGTCCCTCGTCTGCTCCGGTCCACCAAACGTCGCGCTTACAAAAGATTCACTCACGCAGCTCTACGGAAGTGATTACGTGGCGTCACACCAACATAAACATGTTTAGTATGCTAGAGATTCTCAGCTTTCCCTTTATGCAACGTGCGCTTGTAACCGGCATTCTGATTGGCCTCTTACTTGCCACACTCGGTATTTTTGTTCTTATGCGCAATATGGCTTTTTTTGGTGATGGTATTGCACACGCCAGTCTTGCCGGCATTGCGCTTGGCATTTTAACCGGCGTCGCCCCGTTGCCCGTTGCCATTATCTATGCCATCGTTGTCGCCTTGATTATCTACGGCCTTGAACGGTCTACACGCCTTTCCTCGGACACAATTATTGGTATTCTCTTTACCGCATCCATGGCTTTGGGTGTTGTGCTGCTTGCGGCCACGCCCGGGTTTCAACCGGAGCTTGTGAGCTTTCTGTTTGGAAATATTCTCACGATTACCTTTACAGATATTGTCCTGATTGGCTCCTTTGCAACGCTTATTTTAGTTTGGCTTCTTGGGTGGCATAGGCACCTCACGTATGCAACTCTTGATCCGGACAGCGCAACCATTGCCGGTATCAACACACAACTCCATACCATCCTCCTCTATATCGCCCTTGCTGTGAGTGTTGTTTTGGGCGTAAAAATTCTGGGTATCGTGCTTATTTCTGCTTTGCTTATAATTCCCGCCGCAACAAGCAGCCTCCTTACCGGCACCTTCAAATCTTTCTTTTGGATTTCGGGTCTGCTAAGCGTTGTCGTTATTGTCCTAGGTCTTCTCTTATCCTTCTTTATTGATGCCCCATCCGGAGCCACGATTATTCTTGTCGCGGCGTCAGTTTTCTTTCTCGCTGCTCTGGGTTCGCATCTTCTTAAAAGAAGATAACCTATGTCCGTAACAGGCTTCACGGTGCACCCGGAAACATGGCGAGCTCCAAAGCCTGAGAGTTTGCGACTCGCAGCAGCGTTAGAACAGACAGAAAACCTCGATGCCCTGCTCGGGTCTCACCATAAGCAAGCGTCCAATCCCTACAGCCTTCCGTCGCGTTTTGCCCTCGTAGGTCGCGTGCCTTTTTTTGAGCAACCGCTTGCTTTTACCGTACCCGCTTGTCTGCAAGACCAATCAAAAAGACACGAGCAGGAGCTTGTCACGCTCGCAGTAACTGAACATCAGCAAGCACACGCAAAACGCCAAGAATTGCGCTTCTGGGCGGATCGTGAACTTACACAAACGTTGCAAACACACGCACCAAAGCTTCTCAATCAACTCATGCCTTTCTGTGGGTATGTTCAGGCATCCGGTCAAGAGACTGTCCTAAACGCACAAATGGCCGTGCATCTCTTTGGCGATCTGCTCACACTGCGTTCAAGCAATCTCACTTTTGTCTTGCAGACCCTCTCTCCAGTCTCAGATGTTGCTGTGCGATCACTTTTTGCACCACACCGCTTGGCAACCAAAAATCCGGATATTCTTTCTCTGCAACATTGCACCAACAATGCAAAAAGCATCTGGCACCAGTACGTCTATCATGAAGCTCTGACGCTCTATCATCTCGTATTAGAAACAAATCCACTCGAAGAGGCTTCAATTCAGCTACAAAGGAGAATAGAGCAACAATTACAAACGCTCATCAATACTCTGCACGCTGTCAGAATCATACAGGCACACATACACCTCTCTCTCGTATCAAAGGATTCTCCCGTGGGTCACTGGGTGCTTTTTAATGATGCGCTTCTTGGGATCCCGTCCGGGATGAGCCAACTTAAAACGCAGGTACATCAACTCAGCGAGGCGTGCCGAACGCTCGAATTACTCTTACCATCTTCTGCTGGTACTTCCCCTTTTTTGTCTCAAATAGATGCCGCTCTCATTCAAGATCTCGCCTACGCTCTGCAATCAAAAGGAGACAAAGCAGCGGAAGATGTATTGGCGGGCGGTTACACATCTGTAAAACAATGGTACAAGCACGCACACACATTTTCCCAAACAAAAAGCCTGCTCTCTCCTCGCTTCTAACTCATTTGATCCTCAACAAATTTCCAATTCACGTGTTCCCAAAACAACTCGATGTACCCCGCGCGGTCATTTTGATAATCAAGGTAGTACGCATGCTCCCACACATCAAGTGTTAACAGAGCGGTCTTTTGAGTCCCCGCTGGCGTCTCTGCGTCCTTTCCTGTTTGAATCGCTAGGGTTCCGTCCGCATTTTTTACAAGCCACACCCAACCGGAACCAAATAGTTTGATCGCCGCATCGGAAAACTGACTCCTCAATACATCAAACGAACCAAAATCTCGCTCAAACGCCTTCTGCGTTTTTGCTCCCACAACCTGCGTTTGCGGAGAGAGACTGTTCCAAAAAAAAGAATGATTAAAGTGCTGTGCCGCATGATTAAAAATTGCTATAGCACCCGCCTCGCGTGACGCCTGAATCAGAGCATCAAGCTCCATATCCGCATAGGGTGTTCCCTCTACCGCCGCATTGAGCTTGTCTACATATCCGGCGTGGTGCTTTCCGTGATGAAACAAAAACGTCTTTTCTGAAAGAAATGTTCCAAAGACGTCTGACGCAAATGGAAGATTTGGAAGTGAGAAAGGCATAATGGAAAAATTAACAATTCTTTACCCAGCCATTTTACCCCACTTTCAAAAACAAAACGATCCGGAAATCCGGACCGTTTTGTTTGTCTCTCTATCTCTACGTTTTTTGCATCCTAGTAGTACGTGCTACCGATCATGTAATCGCCCCAGAACACGACACTGATATCGGTCACAAGCGATGCCCAGTTTGCGCCAAAGGCACTTACGGCCGCAGCCTCGCTTGGAACATGGTGAAGAATCGCATCCTCACCCACATAAAACACCCGATTATCTGATTGAATCTTCACCAATTCTCCCTCGGCCATAGTAACACGTGCACCCAATGCCAAGGCACTTAGCTGATCATCATTCACCATCACAACATCACTAAAACTATAACCGTAGGAGAAAAAGGCTTTCTCGGTTGGGAATACGGATCGTGTGCCATCCGCATTCACCATGTAAACACCGGAAAGGGTCTCTCCTCGGAACAATCCACCTACGTCGAGGTGAACAGATTGACCATTTGTCTGTACCATGTCTACCCCGCCAAATGACTCTGCTGGGGTCTCTCCATCTGGTACCGAAGTTGCTGTGGTTGAAATCACGATAATGCCAGATTCGTCAGATATCAGTTCTGCGCCATCCGCATTTAACGCCGCTACCTTGAGCATTCCTTTTAACGTATCAACACTTGGAACGGTCCAGACATAGGACCCAGTGTTCTCAAGTCCTCCCTCAATCAGCGTATATGTTTGTCCGGCATTCGTGGAGAAATAGAGTGCCACGCTATCCAGATTTTGTGACCCAATGCTATAGGTAATGGTTTGCTCCGTTCCGGCTGTTATATGAGATCCGCTTCCGGGACTCACCAGCGTTGCCGTTGTGACGGTAGAGGAGCCGCCATTCGATGGGCTCGCTTCTGATGCAGGAATAATCCATCCACTATTATTACCTCGGTTGATACAACCCGGATCACAGAGAATAGCGGTACCTGTTAAAGTAACGTCCTTTAGGGAAAGGAAGCTTGTAGACTCTGTTGATGATCCGCGCGCGATTGTTGCAGCCGTTCCCGCCGTCGTTGCCTCCACGCTGAGCAAGGAAGCATTTGCCCCATTTAATGATATTGAACTTGCAACGGTAAACGTATCTCCCGACGTCAACTCAAGTGTCCGTGCTGCTGAGGCAGCGGCTACAAGAGCATAAAACGTTGTTGAACCGATCAATGTCTGTGTAGATGTTCCGTCCAACGTTACTGTTCCGTCACCGTGCGTAAATGTGTCGCTATTTGACCAGTCTCCGGCTACTGTTATTGCATTTCCACCGGTTATTATTATTCCATCCGTTATGGTCATGGATCCGTCTACGTTCAAATCTGCGTCTAGCGTCCACTGACCAGTTCCATTGAATGTAAGGTTGTAGTAGGTATCACCAGCCTTGAGCTCTGTGTATGTACCGGCTCCGTCATAAATCACGGTTCCGGAGTTGATGTCCATAGCTTCTGTAAAAGCAACTGTTTCACTTCCATCGAGCTTTAATGTACCGGTAATCGATACGACTCCTACGACCGTAAGGTTGAGAGCGTTGATGTCAAATGTTCCATCCGTAATGGTAAACGTTCCATCAACATCAATAGCGTTCGTAGAGAGCTGTACAGCCGTGCCGGTGTTATTAATTGCGAGATTGTTAAAATCGAAGCCCGCAGTGGTTCCACCAGTGACAATCGTCTGTGTACCGGATGTTCCATCAAATGTCACGGTATTCGATCCACTTGTAAAGGTACCGGCATTTGTCCAGTTGCCTGCAACGTTGATGTTGAATCCGGCTGCGTCCAATGTGCCATCTGTTATTGTAAACGCACCATTCACATCAATGCCTGCAGGCATCGTCCACGTAGAGCCGCTGGCGTTGTCGTCAAACGTAAGGTTATAGAATGTCGTCAATCCATTCAAGTTGTCCGCACCTGCAGCAGCGTCGTAGAACAACGTTGTTCCGCTGTCTGTGTCCATACCGGCTGTCAGTGTTAAGGTCTCGTTACCCGTCATCTTAAGCGTACCGGCATTGTTCGCGTAAGTACCCGTAACCGTAAGGTCTTGTCCTGCAAGGCCGAGCAATGCTCCCGAGTTGATGGTCAACGTTCCGTTGATCATCATAGCGTTCGTAGCTAATACGGTGTTATATGTTGAGTTTGCTATAACAACATTATTGAAGTCAAAGCTAGCCGTTGTTCCACCGGTTGTAATGGTTTGCAATGCGTTGTCAGCAGTAAACGTAACCGTGTTTGCACCGCTTGTGTAAATTCCACCGTTTGTCCAGTCACTACCAACCGAAAGATCAAAACCCGCTGAATTGAGAGTCGCTCCTGACGCAATTGTCATGTCACCTCCCATAGAAAGGGCTGCGCCCTGCGTAACCGTACCCGTGTACCCGGTTGAAAGCGTTAATGATCTGATCGACGTAGATGTGGCTGGTGTTGTCGCCAAGTTATCACAGTCTGCATCAAAAATCACATCGTCAGCCGAAGTCGGTGTCGTCTCGTTAGCACCGGGATCACAGCTAGCAGGATCAGCAGACGCCCAGTTGGTGCCAACGGTCCAATCTGCGTTATCTAATCCAACCCAATAATACGTAGCAGCAGACGCCGATTGCACACCAAACAGCATCATCGCGAAAAGCGCGAACACGGGCACTCCCAAATAAAGACTTAACTTGTGTAGAGACATAGATAAAATAAAGAGACAAATTTATAGTCATTATTATACCCTTATTTTTCAAGAGAGCCTCATAAGATATCCACAAGCTCCTTTGATATACTGTCTAAAACCAATCTATGCCAACTAAATTTATCTTTGTTATTGGTGGAGTCATGTCCGGTGTTGGAAAAGGAGCCTCTACCGCCAGCCTTGGCCGAGTTTTAGCATCAAAGGGATTCCAAGTAACGGCCATGAAAATCGACCCTTACATTAACGTAGATGCCGGCACCATGAACCCGATTGAACATGGAGAGGTCTTTGTAACCATAGATGGAGATGAGACGGATCAAGATATGGGTAATTATGAGCGCTTTTTAGATGAAGATATTACGCGCGAGAATTACATGACCACGGGACGTGTGTATCAATCCGTGATCAATCGTGAACGAAACATGGAATATGGTGGTAAATGTGTGCAGGTTGTGCCACACGTACCGGAAGAGGTGATTCGCCGCATTGATTACGTCGCTCAAACAAAAAAAGTTGATTTTGTGTTGATTGAGATTGGTGGCACCGTGGGAGAATATGAAAACATTTTGTTTTTGGAGGCGCTTCGTATGATGAAGTCGCGGGATCCAAACTCTGTACGAACCATTCTGGTCAGCTACCTCCCTGTTCCCCCGTCCATTGGAGAGATGAAGACCAAGCCCACGCAGCACGCGGTGAGAGAAGCAGGTCGTACTGGTGTCACCCCAGATTTTATTGTGTGCCGATCAGAAGAAACAATAGATCTCCCTCGTCGCGAAAAACTCGCACAGTTTTGTGGCGTACCTGCAAATCATATTATTGCTGCCGCCAACGTATCCTCCATTTACAAAATTCCTCAAATTTTTGATGAGCAGGGGTTTGGGGACAGTCTCCTTGCCTCTTTTGGAATGAAGTCGCCAAAATCACGTCTGAAAGAGTGGAGTACCCTTACCAACGCCATTGAACGTGCAACAGAAGAGGTAACCATTGGTGTGATCGGTAAGTACTTCGCCACGGGGGATTTTGTTTTGCCAGATGTATACCTCTCTGTTCTAGAGGCAATTAAACATGCGTCTTGGTCGCTTGGCCGTAAACCTGTTATCTCTTGGCTGAATTCGGAAGACTATGAACAAGACCCCTCCAAACTGGACGAACTAAAAAACCTCGATGGTATCTTGATTCCCGGTGGATTTGGTACACGAGGAATAGAGGGGAAAATTTTAGCCATTCAATACGCACGCGAGCACAAAATACCCTACTTTGGTATTTGCTACGGGATGCAATGTGCCGTGATTGAATATGCCCGCAATGTTTTAGGGATGAGTGAGGCAAACACCGTAGAGATGAACCCGAAAGCAAACAACCCGGTGATTCACCTCATGGAAAATCAACAAGAGAACGTGGATCAAGGAAAGCTCGGTGGCACGCTACGACTTGGCACATACCCATGCAACCTTGCGCCAAAAACAGTTACGGCGCGTGCGTATGGCGTACAACAGATTCACGAACGTCATCGCCATAGATATGAATTTAACAACGATTACCGAGAGACGCTAGAAAAAGCAGGGCTTGTGGTTTCCGGCGAATCTCCGGACGGTCAACTGGTGGAAATTGTAGAGATTTCCGATCATCCTTTCTTTGTAGGCGTACAGTTTCATCCGGAGTTTCAATCTCGACCATTACGACCCCATCCACTCTTTACAGCGTTCGTGCAGGCAGCGATAGAAAAATAAACATCTCCCTTCATAAAAAAGACCCCGAAGGGTCTCTTTTTATTAATAGATGATTGTGCCCCCTGTAAGAGGTAGTCCCAAAACACTTGTTCCATTTTGATCTTGCACGCCATCAAACCAGATAAAATCGGGTTGAACCGCTATGTCCACACGGATTGTGTCGTCCTGTACGGCACTGATACCACTTGTGTCTACGCCAAGTGCGTATGTGTCTCCGTTCATTGCAAATAAGCCCGATACCTGAGCCACAGCAAATCCAAGTTGTACCGGATTTACTCCACACGGTGCGCCCGTCACGTCATAGAACGTCCAGGAAATTGCCGTGTCGTATTGATAACCGGTAAGTCCACTATAGAGAGCAAACCTTGCGGGATCTGCAAAAAGAGCAGAAGCGCCGTCGCCGCAGTAATTCCATTTTGTTGACGCCGTGTCGGTCGTAATAACGGTAAAAGAGATCTGTTTCATGCCAGCGCCGGTACCGTTTGCCAATAAAGAGAAATCTAATACTTCCATAGGTCCCGGTGGACCACCTGCAGGACCCGACGGACTCGTAGACAGAAGACTTGCCGTAAGCGTGAGCGGCGTCACGGATCGCTCTTCCGAACCTTGCGAAGAGTCGTCACCGGCCGTATCACCCGCCACTCCACCATCATCCTTCGTTGTTGTATCTGACCGATCTGCATCTTCTTTGGTTTCTGTTGTATCGGTTGCATCAGAATCGTCCGTATCCCCCGCTCTATCTCCGTGAGATGTGTCTGTTGTATTTTCTCGCTCTTTTGTTTCTTCACGTTTTGCATGATCCGTCTCCTTCTCCACCTCTGTCGCCTCATCTATTTTGACCTCTTCTTTTTTCTGTTCATCTACCGGTACGATTTTGTATTTTATCTCGTACTCCCTGGTCTGCTCTTCCGAACGCGCACGCACAGATACTTTTAACAACGTCTTGCCAAGTCGCTCCTCTAATTCAGGAATACGGAGAGCCTCCTTAAGCAGGTGCTCTTTTTCTTTTTGATCAATGAGGTCCTCAATCTCAATGCCAAATCCACTTACATCTGCACGAAGCAATTTTCCATCTGCCCCAACAAGAACCGTTCCTTCTACTACGTCGTGATCCGGATGATCTTCTCCAATCGTATACTGCGTTAAAAAGACTTCGCTTATGTCGTCTACTTTCTTAGCCCAATCATCCCCATAAATTTTCCGTGCCTGCTCCTCATTCTTCAGTGGTCGTAGTACACCGCCCGGAGTCACGGCATACACAAGAGGAACGCTTGGTGCCTTAATGAGTCGTTTACCGGCATCATACTGAACACTGACTCCGAGTGGTAACGTGGCTAACGTCGCACAAGAGACGGTCTTCACTTCGTTAAAGTCCGTAAAATGCGAGTAATAAATCTTTTCATTTGGATACGCGTGTCGCGCACCGTCCTCTCCAAGAAAATACACCGAGGAAAAAGATTCACATTTAATATTGTCACCCGCGATAGCTGCGGCTTGCACTGTTGCGATTGACAGAGCAAACCAAGCCAGTGCTGCAAACACAGCAAATGGTATCAAGGAGCGTGTACGTTGGTTTTTCATAGATGGTAGATTTTATAAAATAAGTATACCAGATGTCTAAAATTTTCTCTTATAGAACCTTGACCCAACCAACTGTTTCTGCTATAGTGGCCGCGCTCCAAAAAAGCAGGATTAGCTCAGCTGGATAGAGCGTCTGACTTCGGATCAGAAGGCCGGGGGTTCGAATCCCTCATCCTGCACCAGAACGATTTTGTACCAGGAGATAAACACATACCATTAAGGTATGTGTGACGGATGAGAACGGCCGGAGCCATATGACGTCACCAGACGGCATGGCGAGGCCCGGACCCGATCCCGAAGCTCTGCAGAGCTGAGAGGTGAGGGCGAATCCCTCATCCTGCACCATTCCTTGCATCACTCTGTATGGGTTGATGAACGTACGAACGGAGGCTATAAAAACTTCGCTAAGAGAAAAACGAGGCGAGGTACAGTAAAATTCGTTGGATTTGCGTAAAGACTGAGGAGCGGAGTAAGCCGTACCTATAGTACGGTGTAGAGCACCGCAAGAATAAACGCAAAGGCAACAATTTTACAAACCGAGCGCGCATAGCTCAGTTGGTAGAGCAGTTGGCTCTTAACCAAACGGTCGCAGGTTCGAATCCTGCTGCGCGCACCAACGTAAGAATCCACCGAAAGGTGGGTTTTTGCGTTGGTGTGTGCAAAGCAGGATTCGAACGAGAAGGGGACGATGAAGGAAACATAATCTACCCTCCATACACTCTTGACATCTCTCTCTATTACCCATAAAGTGATCCGGAACGGAGGCTTGCCATGCTTGCTTGTCTTATGGCCATTACGGTTTCCATCCCCTTCGACGCCGACCTCATCTGGTCGTGGTGGATATTCATCATCATGAGCGTCGTGGGCTATTTCAGCTTCACGCTTGGTCTCTTTTTGGAAGAGCACTATTGGAAGATGCGATTTGTGGGTCGGGTCGGCATCGTAGTGACGGTGCTGTGGACCCTGGGTCTCATCGGCCGCGGGCTTCACCTGTTCTGATCAATTGCCCTTCTCAAAAAAGCAGCCCACGCGGGGCTGCTCACTTTTTTACCACCCTTTTACCTCCAACGCTGCCAACGCCGCACTGGTCTGCGCTTCTTGTTTACTCGTTCCTTTTCCCTCCGCGATCTTTTCCTTTCCTAAATACACACCCACCGTAAAGTCCTTTGCGTGGTCCGGACCCTCCTCATGTAACACTTTGTATGTTGGGGTAATTCCCGTTTGTTCTTGTGCCGATTCCTGAAATCGCGACTTGGAATCAATGTACAACTTTTTTTCCAGAATCTCTGGCAAGTGAACCAACACAGCACGCTCAATCAAACCCTTTGCAGCCTCCCAACCAAGGTCCAAATACGCGGCTCCAATAATCGCTTCCATAGCATTGGCTAAAATGTAGCGTCGAGCTTTTCCGTCTGTATCTTTTCTCTCGCCGCGACTCATATACAGATACGGCTCCACTTCCAGACTGATCGCGACATCCGCCAATCGCTCTCCATTTACTAATGCGGCGCGCCAGTTGGTCATCTCTCCTTCCGGGTTTGGATAATTGTTATACAAATGCTCGGTCACAGCCAGCTCTAATACCGCATCGCCCAAAAACTCCAATCGTTCATTGTGATCCAAGGAAAACGTCGAGTGTTCGTTTAGATAGGATCGATGAACAAGCGCTTGGCGTAACGTATCAACGTTTTGAAACTCCACGCCGAGAGCCTTCATCAATGGAGCTAAGTCTTTTTCCATAGGTAGTACTCTTGATTTACATTAGTTTTTTGCCGTTATCTCCTCCGTTCCTTGATCGTCCGCGTCCACTTCTTTTATGAGCCCTTTTTTGAGTTGATCCTTAAAGATCGCTCCCAGAACTCCATTAATAAACTTGCCCGACGCATCTCCCCCAAAAGCCTTACCAATTTCTATCGCCTCGTTAATAGCCACCTTGGAAGGGATTTTTTTGTTAATAAGGAGTTCGTAAACACCGATACGTAGCACGTTGCGATCCACAAGCGTCATGGTCTCCACGGGCCATTCCGCCGCAAATGTGTTGAGTGTTTCATCGATTGTAACCACGTTATCAATCACACCGCGAAACGTGGATTCTACATAGTCGTGATCATCAAAGTTTGGCGCAAATTCCTGCTTGATGTACGTAATAATTTCATCCAGATCCGCTTTTTCTTTGCGAAGAAAGTCCCATTGGTACAGGGCCTGCATGGTGAGTGTCCGAGCGAGGTGACGGTTAGACATAAAGAGCGTGAGATAAAGTAAAAAGGGCTTGCGCCCTTATTTTACACTACGACCCGCGTATGCACCACATTTGGCACACGCATGATGTGGTTTTACAACCGCTTTACACGCAGCACATGTTGCCAAATTGATTGGCTTCAGGGCCTCGTGAGAACGACCACGTCGGGTTCTGGAGGAAGATTTTCGACTCGCTGGGACAGACATAGCATTCAGTTAAGTGACTGGAGCATAGCAACCAGGGCGTTTTTTGTCAATTCCATGGGTTTCCTCCATAAAACAAACACCCCGCCGGCCAGGCCGACGGGGGTTCGTAAGGGGTTTTATGACTCAACCCATCATCGACGGGGAGCTAGCTAGAAGGAGAAGTAGGTGCCCTCGAAGGGGACACCTTGGATGGCAACCTCACCGCCATCCACGGTGGTCGCTTCTACGCCGCTGACACCGGC
>DOMJ01000025.1:18696-21321 GCA_003509895.1 Candidatus Uhrbacteria bacterium
GGCGTAGAGATAGTCGCCGCCGATAGCCCATGCCCAGCTGGCGTCCATGACCACATGGAAGGTGATCGTCTCACCGTCCAGGATGGTCTCTCCCGCCGAGGTGTTTTCGGCAGTGGAGAGGTCGGCGTAGTTGCCGGGAGCGCAAACCCCGTTGGAGGTCGACGTCACGAACGTTCCCAGCGGCTGGAGGATATTGCTCTGGCGTCGCAGCCAGATTCCACCTTCCTGCCCAAGAGGACCGTTGCAGGTGTTCCATTCGCTCGCCGCGTTGTCACTGCTCAAGATGTCCAGCGTCAGGCCGCTGAACGTCATGTCCGCCTGGTGTGCCGTCGCGGTGAAGCAGGCGGTCACGAGGTTGGGCAGCGGGAGCTGCGGACCCTCGCAACCGGTGTCGTGAACGATAACCAGCGTCGGCTCCGGGTAGGGCTCCGGGTTGACGATCGTGTAGAACGACGGGTAGAGCCCCGAGGGCTCCGGCGAGTTGGGATAGACCCACTGTCCGTTGTTGAACAGCGAGCCGTCCACCATGCTCTCGGCCGCATCCACCACGGCTATGACCGCCGTCGCATTGACGCCAATTGCGTAGGCGTCCGGGTCGCCGTCGGTGGGCGCGTCGATATCACACGTCAGGTTGAAGCGCACCGAGGTGCTCTCCTCGCCGTTGTGGATGACCGGCTCGGGCAGGGTTACCCACCAGCCCGTGTTGCCGTCCGCCGTCAGCTCCATGGTGTCGCCGTCAGGCAACTGGAGCGTACAGCCCGTGACGTCGCCCAGCTCGTTGATGAACTGGGTCTCGACGTCGTCGTACACCGCGCGATGGAAGATGTTCAGCGGGAAGCTGTACAGCTTCTGGTATCCGCCCTCGAAGCTGAAAGCAATCGAGCCCATCAGCACGTCCTCCGCCGGCCCGTCGATCACATGGACCGGCTGCTGTCCGATGGAGGGCAGCACAAACATGGTGAAGGTGGGCGGGGTGGGCGACTCAACGCTGCTGTCGTCGTCCGTGGCGGAGTCGTCGTCGTCCGTGATCACCACGGTGACCTCGGGCGGCTGGACGTTGACCGTCACCTCGGGCGCGGGCAGGTTGACCACGACCGTGGGCGGTTCCTGGCAGCCCGCAAGGAAGTTGAAACACGCGACCAAGACCAACAAAAACCGGTTCATGGCTTCCTCCAGGCACGTATGTACCAATGTGCCATCCAGACCCTTGTATCCGACACGAATCTGCATCGTCAGGGTAACGTCCTTATACGTCTATTTCCCCTTCCTGTCAACCCATCTTCTCACTTACACGTCATTTTTCCCTATAAAAAAACTTAACACTTTTGTCGTACCTACGACCAGCTTGTTTAGTAAAAAATAAAACATCAATCCTTACTATCTATCTCTTACATCACAAAATGAACAGAAACAATTGTATATAACAATCTACTTACACATTATCTTCAGATCTCTCCCTTTACTCATGCCGCGAAATTTGAACTTCACAATCTAGACACTTTTGTCGTACCTACGACAAAAATGTTACGGAGTACAAACAAAAACAGACCCCATAAGGCCTGCTTTTGCGACAACTCCACAATGGATCACCAATAACATCTCGTTCTATTCCTCCCCCTCTGCCTCACCCATGACGGCGATAGACACCACGTTATCTCCCTCTTTTTTGAATCGCATAATACGTACTCCCTGTGTTGCACGACCCAGCACGCTTACCGTACTCATTTTTGTACGAATCACTTGTCCGTGCGCGCTCATAATCAACATATCTGTTAGATCTTTCTTGTTGATCACTCGCATACCCACAATCGGACCCGTCTTTGCGGTAATGTTGGCGGTCTTTACTCCCTGACCTCCACGCCCCTGCAATTTGTATTCCTTTAGGTTGGTGCGCTTCCCGTAACCATTTTGCATAATAGCCAGCAACTCCATGGACCCCTTCTCGGTCAGTGTTCCATCTACAACGGCCATGCCAACAATCACATCTTCCCCTTTCAGTTTGATACCTCGCACGCCGGCAGCCACACGACCCATCGCGCGAACCTCTTCTTCGCTAAACCGAATGGCCATGCCTTGATGTGTCACCAACACAACCTCATCTGTTCCATTGGATGGCTTGACCCACTCCAACCGGTCTCCTTGATTAAGCTTAATCGCAATCAATCCATTGCTGCGAACGTGTTCAAACTCGCTCAACGACGTCTTTTTAATGGTCCCGCGCTTGGTTACCATCATTAAAAACTTGGCATCGTCATCGCGGTCCATAGACAATACAGACGTCACTTCTTCTCCCGGTGCCAAATGAAGGAAGTTCACGAGCGCTTGCCCCTTAGCGGTTCGGGATGATTCCGGCACCTCATACGCCTTCATTTGGAATACGCGGCCAGAGGTTGTAAAGAAGAGCAAATGCGTATGCGTACTCGTCATAAACACTTTATCTACCACGTCTTCTTCCTTGGTAGATAATCCCATAACACCCTTTCCTCCTCGCTTTTGCGTCTTAAACGTGTCCGGAGAAATACGCTTAATGTAGCCGTCGCGCGTCATCATCACAACGGTTTCCTCGTCCGGAATCACGTCTTCCATACTAAACGCTTTTACGCCATGTTTAACGATCTCCGTTCG
>DOMJ01000010.1 GCA_003509895.1 Candidatus Uhrbacteria bacterium
GAACACCTGCCTCACGCAATGTACGGATACTCCCACGGGTACTCGGACGCAAGACATCCGAAATACCAATCAGCCCCTGACACATCAATTCCGTTGGAAGTTCTGTTACCATCTCCTCTTGCGACTTCTTGGCCACCGCAAGCACGCGTAAACCTTGTTGCGCCATCTCATGTGATTGTGTTTGCCAATAGGAACGATCAGCCTCTGTCATTTTACACATGGCCAGCACGCGCTCGGGTGCTCCTTTTACAAACACCACGTTACCGGACGCGGTCACATGTTGAGTCACCATGTATTTACGTTCCCCTGTAAACGGAATCTCTGTCATACGCCTCTGTATACGACGAGCCTCTTCAACAGCAATGCCGGCCGTAAGAGCGGCGTCCAGTAAGGCGCGCTCTGTGGGGTGGTCCATACGCACCCGTGCCTCCTCCGATACGTCCGCGTCGTTATTCAACGCGCCAATCAATAGTGCCGCACGCACCTCATCGTTGGCATCGGTAAGCGAGGTCGCAATGTGATTTCTCGTACGCACCTGTGCCACCGCCATCCGACCCTCTGTCAGCGTTCCTGTTTTGTCTGTACAGACAACCGATACGCTTCCCAACGTTTCTGCGGCAACAAGACGGCGCACCAGCACAAACCGTTTGAACATATGTTGCATGCCAATCGCCAACACGACCGTAAGAGAAATCAGCAGCCCTTCCGGAATAGATGCGACAGCCAATGCAATAGCAATACCAAGAATTTCTACCGTAGAAATACCTTGTGCAATTCCCACAAAAAAAAGGGCAACCGCAACAAAAACCACGACTCCACCCAGTAGCCAACTAAAACGTTTCAGTTGGACCTGTAATGGCGTGGGTTCATCTTTTGTTTCTGCGACCAATTGAGCAATTTCCCCCAACTGTGTTTGGCGCCCAATAGACACAACAATACCTTCCGCTCGTCCACGTACCATCAACGTCCCAAGAAACGCCATATTCACCCGATCTCCAATCACGGCATCCGACGCAAGTGCCTTTGTTTGCTTTGTAACAGGAAACGACTCCCCCGTGAGCAGAGATTCATCTATCTGTGTGTCTATCGTTTGAATTAAACGGACATCGGCGGGAATACGTGACCCGGCCTGTAACAGAACAATATCCCCCGGAACCAATTCCCTAGCCGGAATATCCAACACCTTGCCAGCTCTACGCACACGCGCCTGCGGAATCTCGTAGGACGACAAGGCAGCGGCGGATCGTTCCGCTTTCCATTCTTGGATAAATCCTACCGCACCATTTAAGACCGCCGCCAGAACAATCACAAGCGCATCTTCTGACTGTCCAATCACCAGACTCGCCACGGTTGCCAACATCAGCAACAGCATGAGCGGGCTCGTAAATTGCCGTCCAATGATCGTTATGGCACCCGCACGCTGTTTTTTTGGAAAATGGTTTTCGCCGTATTGACGCTGGCGCGAGCGAATCGAGTCCGCTAAAAGTCCGGAAACCGATGTCTCCAAGGTGTGATGAACGTCTTCTATTGTTAACCGGTGCCAAAGAGGATGCATAGAGCCTAATGACGTGCGGATCTATACACTTCCAATGTCCGTTCAACAATGCGATCCCAGGCAAAGTGATCTGCAACCACCCGTTTTACATTTCGTTGTGCGCGCTTAATCTCCTCAGGATGATCTACCAAGTGTTGCAATTGCTGTACGAGATCCTCAACATCTTTATTTTCAAAGGTAAAACCCGCGCGATGAATGGCCTCCAGATTACCGGGAATGTCTGATACAAGCACGGCTGTTCCAAATGCCATAGCCTCAAGAACCGTGAGTGGAAGCCCCTCGCTTTCCGATGGCTGACAATACAAATATGCGTGTGCATATAATTGCGCCAACGTACTGCCCGTTTGAAATCCAAGAAAGAGGATACGCGGGTCCCCTTTCGCAAGAACATGGAGTTGATCCAAGTAGGTATCGTACAGTGCCGGAGCCCCCACAATCACAAGTCGCTTTGTTGTTTTGACGCGCCGAAACGCCTGAATCAAGTGATGAATGCCCTTTACTTTAAACAAGCGTCCAACCGTCAAAATGTATTCATCCTTTTTAACATCAAAAGCCACAAGCATATCTTGCTTTCTGATGGTTTGTCTGTCGGCTCCACTTGGAATAAACACCGCTTCCGTTTTATATAAATCCCGACACACGATTTGCAACCCATGGCTGACCGTAATCGTTACGTGTGGCGCATGACAGGCCATCCACTCACCCGCGCGCAGAGCAAGCTGACCTATCCATCCCCATTTTTGATGGAATCGATCTTGTGCGTGGAACGTGGCAACGACGGTTACCCGAGGACGCAACAGTCGTGGAATCCAACACAGCAACGCGGGACCGACCCCTTGATAGTGAATCACGTCCACGTTGCGAAAACACACGTCAATCGTAGCAAGCAGTGTGTGGATGATCGCCTCCAGATTTTTTGTATACAATGTTGGCAAATAACGCACGTGTACGCCCTCAAAATACGCCGGGTGCTCCGTACTGTAGCGCCTTCGCGCATACACCGTTACGTCTTGCCCGCGCAAAACTAACCGAGTCGCCAGATTGGCGACATGTGTTTCTATCCCTCCTCCCTTTTTTCCGAGGACCAAACTTTTTTGACCCAAAAAAGCAATGCGCATACAACAAGTATAGCACGAACACGAGTCATCTTCTGAACGAATCTTCCTCTGGTTCGAATCCCTTTGTCTTAAAAAAATAAGACCGGGACGAGTCCTGATCTTATTTTGGTGCGCCGGGCGGGATTCGAACCCACGACCTTGGGCTTAAAAGGCCCCTGCTCTACCAACTGAGCTA